>NZ_JBHTMU010000018.1:0-76718 GCF_042679605.1 Litorisediminicola beolgyonensis | reverse complement strand
GACAGCGCGGCGCGCCCGCCCCAGCGACGTCCCGCCAGAAGAGCCGTGAGCCCGCCCAAAAGCCCCAGGCCAAGCGCCAAGGCCGCGGCCAAGGGGTGCAGCGCGACAGGCTCGGGCGGCGGCGGTGCGGAGCCGAGCGTGCTTTCGTCATAGGCGACTCGCTGCGCCGAGATCACCACCCGGCGCGGGGTCCGGTCGCGGGTATCGTAATAGTCGAACTGGATCGGCTCGAGGATCGCCGAGACATCGCCCGAGGGCCGGATCGTCCAACGCCAGAACGCCACCGAGACCGGCCCTTCGGGCGACAGCTCGACCAGCCGTTTCTCGGGATGCGCGAAGATCATCGCCGAGGGCGAGCGCAGCTCCGGCATCGGCGGGATCATGTCCGGTGGCACGCCCACGGCCTCGACCCGGACGACCCGGAGGACGCCTTCGCCCGGCTTCAGAAGATCGGGCGCGTTGGACCAGTCATCGGCCACGCGCAGCTGGCGGACCGGGAACCACCATTCGCCCTCGGGCACCGGCGGCGCGGGCGCGACCTCGATCGTGACCGGCTCGGAGTAGAAATCATGGTTAAACCAGTCGTCGCCCTCGTCGGTCAGGGTCAGATGGTGGATGAACGGCCCGATCTCGAGCGTGCCTGCCCGCTCGGGATAGAGCGCCATGCGGCGGCGGAAATTCTTCACCTTCTGGCCGTTTTCCGTCGACTCGAACCAGTAATCATTGCCGAGCTGCACCCAGTTGAACCCGTCGAGATCGGGTTGCTCCAGCTTCTCGCGGGTGACGTGGCGGCGGTAGACGCCTTCGATGGTGATCAGGACCATCTCCTGGGTGAAGGGAATCTCGTCGGCCTCGGCGACGGTCACCGTGATCTCCACATCGCGGGGGCCGACCGTGCTCGATTGCGCAAAGGCGGCGCCGCTCCAGAAGAGGAAGAGGGCAATCCATCTCATCGCGGATCCTCCGGCTCGGGCGGGGCGAGCCCCGCCTTGTCGCGGCGCTTGCGCTCGGCCTCGATCCTTGCATCGAGATAGGCGCCCGGCACATCGGCGAGATTGGCGAGCCAGCGGGAATTGGCGACCATGAACTTGTCGTCGAAGACCCGGCGCGTGCCCGAGGTCTCGGCCCAGCTCTTGAGATCGGGCAGGCCCAGAAGCGCGCCGGAATTGGTGGTCTCGGTGCCATCCGACGCCGCCCGCGCGCTGCCCTGCCCAACCGGAGCAAGCACGGTGTCGCCGATCCGGTTCTCGTCGGTGAACCAGGCAATGGGCGTCTCCGGTTCGAGAGCGAGACCGGCGTAATAGGCGGAGACGAGATTGAAATTGGCCTCGGCGCGGCTGTCCCCGCGCATCCGCCCGATGTCGAAGGCTTCGAGCGCGGCTGCGTAGTTGCCAAGCCGCACCTGCGAATTGCCGAGCCCCAAAGGATCGCCCGCCGCCCGGAACGCCTCGGCGGCTTCCTCGTGTCGTCCCGCGCGATAGAGCGCGACACCGCGCCAGGCGGGCTCGGTCGCGAGCGTCGCGGCAAGACCCGGAAGGCCGAGCGAAAGAGCGACGCGCGCGAAGGGCGCGGTGCCGCCGAAGAGAAGCGCCAAGGCCAGGCAGGCCACGCCGAGGAGGGCCAGGACCCTCATGACGCGCGCCTCCGGAAAAGCGTCAGCACCGGGAGGAGCGCCAGGACAAGAAGCCAGCGACCGTAATCGGCCCAGAAAAGCAGCGGGTAGTCCTGCTGTTCCAGCCGCTCGCGCGCGCCATTGCCGATCCAGGCCGCGATCTCGTCGGTCTCCTCAAGCGTGAACACGGTGCCGCCGCCCGACCGGGCCAGCGCGTCAAGCGCGTCACCGGGCGGCCCGAGGCTGACCACCGACAGCCGCGCGCCGAGGGTGGCGATCCGCGCCGCCTCCGTCACCGCGGCGGGGCCGAGCCCGCCGCCATCGGTCAGAAGCATCACGTCGGCCGCCAAAACCTCGCCCTGTTCGAGGATCTGCGCCGCGAGGTCGAGCCCGCGTTCTGGCCGCGTTCCAGGATCGGGCACCGTCCCGGGTTCGATCAGCGACAGGGTCTGGCCGAGCTGGCGGGTGTCGTGGGTCATGTCGGTCCCGACATAGGCATCGCCCGCATAGACCACGAGTGCCGCGGGGCGCGAGCCGAGCGCGGAAATGGCGAAGCGGCCCATGGTCAGAAGCTGCGGCCAGCGCGGGCTTTCGGTGACCGACGGGCTCGCGTCGATCACGAAGACCGCGCCGTCGAGATTGCGGAAGGCCACCGCGTCGCGCCGCTCGAGCGCCGGGCCGCTGAGCGCCAGCACCACGAGACCCGCGGCCAGAAGCGTCGCGCGGCTGGCAAGCCGCTGGGTTCCGGGATCGACCCGCCCGATGGCGCGGAGCCCCGCGAGAAGCGCGGGGTCCATCACCCGCTCCCAGTCGCCCAGGCCCCCCTGCCGCCGCGACAGCCAGACCCAAAGCGCCGCGAGCACCGGCAGGGCAAGAAGCCAGAGCGGCCGCAAGAGCGTGATCTCCCAGGACCCGAAGCTCATGGCTCAGGCCTCCAGGCGAGACCTAGGCACAGGAGCCCGGCAAGCGCGGCGGGCCAGGTCCAGAACTCGCGGAAGACCTCGGCCGCGAGCCCGTCGCTGTCGGTGGCCTCGAGCCGGTCGAGCGCCTCGGTCACCGCGACCAGGTCCTCGGTCGTCCGGACGCGGAAGCTCGTCCCGCCCGACAGGTCCGAGATCGCCTGCAGCGTGGCCGCATCGACTACGCCGCGCTCGCCTTCCTCGGCGGTCTGCAGGTCCTTCGGCCCGAGCGCGATGGTGTGGACCCGGACCCCCATCTCGGCGGCCAGCCCCGCGACGCCGCGCGGATTGGTGGCGCCCATGTTGTTGACCCCGTCCGACAGGAGGATCACGACCTTCGAGGCCGCCTCGGACTTCTCCAGCCGCTTCAGCGCCAGCCCCAGCCCATCCGAGATGTTCGTGGCCCGGCCCGAGATGCCGATCTCGGCGGTCTCGATCTGGCGGGCGATGGCCTCGGTGTCGAAGCTGAAGGGCGCGGCGTAATAGGCTTCGGAGCCGAAGACGATCAGCGCCACCCGGTCCCCTGCCCTGCGCCGGGCGAAGGCCGCGCCGACGCTCTGGACCGCCTCCATCCGCGTCACCTGCCGTCCGTCGAGAAAGAAATCGTCCCGCACCATCGAGCCGGAGAGATCGAGCGCGATGGCGAGATCGCGGCCCGAGACCTTGAGCGCCGGAACCGGCAGTATTTGCCGTGGGCCCGCGAGGGCCAGAAGCACCAGCGCCCAGATGATCCAGGGCAATAGCCGCTGCGCGCGGGCCGCAGCGCCCGTGGGCGCGGCGCGGTCCAGAAGCCCCTGCCCAACCCCGTCGGGCACGGCGAGCGCCGCGCCGTGAACCGATTTCGGCGGCAGGAGCCGCGCGGCCAGAAGCGGCAGGGGCAAGAGCAGCAGAAAGAGCGGCGCGGCGAACTCAATCACGGGCGAGCGCCTCTTCCAGACGCGCCACCGCGGGCAGGCCGCCCGGGCGGTAGAGATCGGGCGCAAGGGCCGCGGCCCGCGCGGGGTCGCGCGCCTTCAACCGGCGCAGAAGCGCCAGCGCGCGGGCCTCGTCATCCTCGGGCAAAGCCGCATCCGTCGCTTGGGTCGGTCGGCGCGACCTGCGGGTCGTCATCAGCCGCAAGAGAAGCCCGAGGCACAGGGCCAGAGCGATCCCGAGGCCGAGCGCGGCCAGAAGTTCGGCGACAAGCCCCCCCGCGGCTTCCGAGGGCAGACGGATATCGGCCAGTCCCTGCAGCAGCGCCTCTTCCGAGATCGCGCGGTCCATAACTCAGGGCTCCCGGTCCGGCGGGAAGGCGGCGGCGATCAGGCGCGCGGTGTCCTCGGGCGCGGCGCCGCTGTCGACGACCAGAGCCGGACGGCCCGCGAGGATGCCGCCGGGATCGCCACCGGCGCCGTCCCCCGAAACGGTCACCCGGGCGCGGGTCGCGCCGATGCGGATCGGGTAGCTGCCGCGCGGCAGGGTCCTGAGCGTCTCGTCCCGCATCCACACGAGGCGCGGCACCCGGCCCTGCGACAGCGCGTCGATCCGGTCCCGGAATCCCCCGCCGGTCTCGTCGAAGCCCGAGGCGATGACCACCTCGGCCCCGCGCGGCGCGATCCGTTCGACCCGTGTCAGACCCGCTTCGAGCGCGGGATCGCGATCCTCGCCGGAGAGCGCCAGCGTCAGCGCGGCATCATGCGCGCGCACCAGACCGCCGATCACATCGAGCATCCCGCGCGTCCGGCCGCGCACCGGAACGGCGACCGGCGCGCCCGCGCCGAGCGCCAGGAGACCGACCCGCCCGCCCTCTTCGACCACGCGCCAGCCGATCATGGACAGGACCTCCGCCGCCGCGACGGAACGAAAGGCCCGGCGGGTTCCCCAGAGCATGGCGGGGCGGAAATCGGCGACAAGAAGCGTGACCCGGTCGCGCTCTTCCTGGAAGCGCCGGACGTGCAACACGCCCGTGCGCGCGGTCGAGCCGCGGTCAAGATGGCGGATATCGTCGCCGGTCACGTATTCGCGCACATCGGCCACGTCCTGACCGTGGCCGCGACGCTTGGTGACGAAGCCGCCGGGCAGCGACGCCAGGGGCACCTCTCCGCCGGACGCCAGCGCGGCGCGCCGGAGCGCGATCAGGCTCTCGGCCCGGAGCGCGATGCCGGGCGCGTCGAGCGCGGCGACCCCGGTCACAAGGCCTCCACGCGCTCGAGAATATCGGCCACCATCGCCCGGGGGCTGCGACCCTCGGCGACCGCCCGCCAGGTCAGGACCAGACGGTGTGCGAGAGCGTCTCCCGCCACGTCGGCCACATCCTCGGGCAACGCGAAATCGCGGCCATGGAGGTAGGCCCGCGCCTTGGCGCAGGCCGCAAGCGCCAGCGAGCCGCGCGGGCTGACCGCGTGTTCGATCTCGTCCGAAAAGGGCGGCTCGCGCGTCGCGATCACCAGCCGGACGATGTAATCCTTGAGTGCGGGCGACAGATGCACGGCACGGCAGGCCTTCCGCGCCTCGGCCAGATCGGCAAGCGACATGCGCGGCGTCTGGATCGGTGTGCCCTGCGATTCGGCCTCGACCAGATCGAGGATACGGCGCTCGGTCTGCGCGTCGGGAAGGGTCAGCAGGACGTGCAAGAGGAACCGGTCGAGCTGCGCTTCGGGCAGCGGGAAGGTGCCGTCATGTTCGATCGGATTCTGGGTCGCCACGACAAGGAAGGGATCGGGCAACTGATGGGTCTCGTTGCCCGAGGTGACCTGCCCTTCGGCCATCGCCTCGAGCAGGGCGGATTGCACCTTTGGCGGCGCGCGGTTGATCTCATCGACCAGAACGAGGTTATGAAAGACCGGGCCCTTCACGAACTCGAAGCGCCCGTCCTGCGGCCGCCAGACCGGGGTTCCGGTCAGATCGGCGGGCATCAGGTCCGGCGTGCACTGGATGCGGGCGAATTCGCTTTCGACCGCCTGCGCGAGCCATTTGACGGCGCGGGTCTTTGCGAGGCCCGGCGCGCCTTCGACCAGCAGATGGCCGCCCGCCAGAAGGCCGATCAGAAGCCGTTCGATCAGGACGTCGTGGCCGACGAGACCGGTGCCAAGATGCGCGCTCAGCCCGGCGATGGCCGGGGGCGCGGTGTCGGTGGATGCGTCCATCCCTGCCCTCCCTGGCGGAACCTCCCTGCCCCGCGCACCCCGAGCCTATCGCGGGCGATGTCCGCGACAAATACCGACGCAGGTCTCAGTTCCGGCTGCGGCACTCGGCGTCGATCAGGTCTGCGTAGCCGGGATCGGCCAGCGTCACCTGCGCGCGGGCCATCAGCTCGTCGTAGCCCTCGGCGATGAACTCGAGAAAGGCGGGCTCGTTGGTCTGCTCGACCGGCGCGGTGGCGATGGCGTGCAGCATGAAGACGTCGAACTCGCAAAGGCCGGACGGGTTCGAGCCCAGAAGCCCCTGCATGAAGCCCTGCGAGTCCCAGTTCATATAGCGCAGGTCGACCGGGAACTCCTGCAGCTTCGACTGGAAGATGCCGGAGCGGTCGAAATGCAGGATGTCCATGCCGAAGGTGAAGGTCTGGAACAGCTCCTCGACCAGGATCGAGCGGTAGAACGCGGCCTCGAGCTCGGTGACATCGTCGCGCGCCGGTTGCTTGACCATGATGTGGGTGCCCGCGCCCCTCCGACCGAAGAAGGTCTGCGCCATGGCCGGGCTTCCGGCGGTATAGAGACGGTTCGTCGGAAGGCCGAGCGCGTAGCTGTCGTTCATCCAGGCGAGATCATCGGTCAGCGCCGAATTGGGCGGACGCCCGGAATAGAGCCGCAGGATCACCGTGCGCCCTGCCCCGCAGAGCCGTGCGGTCGGCCCGGCGTAGCGCATCGGCACGGGCTTGCCATGCACCTCGGCCAGGAGCGCGCGGAACTCGTCGAGGATCAGCCGGGTCTGGCGGCGCGGCCGTTCGCCGACGATGCAGATCGACGCGCCCGCCAGAAGCCGTCCGTTGATCCGGACCGGGATGGACATGTCTCGACCGATCATGGTGGTCCGCAGCTGGTAGACCCAGCCCTTCTTGGCGAGCGCGAGCACATCGTCGCGCGCGGCAGCGGCCGGGAGGGCAAGGAGCGTCAGGGCAAGACTGAGCATGATCGATCTGAGCATGGGCGCGAAATTAGAGCGGGTCGCTCCATCGGTCCAATCACGGCTCAGAGGGTTGCCCCCGGAAACAGGATCGCGACCCGGTCGAGGCCATCGTCGATGCGACGCACAGCGCGTGTGATCCGGTCGAGAAGATGGGTCTGGACGTAATGCGCGTGAAAGCGCGAGGGCGCCATCAAGAGGAGGAGATCGCCGCGCCGACCCTGTCGGGTCAGCGGCCTTATCCAGGCGCCATAGCTCTGTATATCCTCGGTATGCAGAACGGCCGCAGCCAGCGACCACTCATCGCCGTCGCCGAGATCCGGGGCCGGCACGGTCTTGCTGCCGGGAAAGGCGACCACCGCCCCCTGCCCTGCGGCAGGTTCGGTTTCGAGGGTCAGACGCGCGACGAAATCCTCGCCGACATTCGTCCATGCGGCCCGTGTGTCGCTCAGGATCCGGTCCAGATCGAGGCGGTACGAGGTGATCCGCCCCCGCGCGCCGGGGCGCTTCACGGTCAGCCATCCCATCGCCTTGAGTTTGGCCATCTCGCGTTTCACCGTCCGCTCGTCCACGCACCAGAGCCGCGCCATCTCGGCCCGCCCGACGCAGAGATCCGCCGAGCGCCAGTTGTAGCGCGCGGTGATCAGGGTGAGAAACCGCAGGATCAGCGTGCGACGGGTCTTGTCGCTCGCAAGAGCGCTTGCGCCGAGCGCCGTGAGGATGTCGTATTTCCGTGCAGACGCATTGCGCCCGACAGGATGGGTGACGGCCATCCGCGTGTTCCTTGCCCTGGGATGCGGGTGCATCCGCTCTCTGCCTCTTGCGGTCGGTGCCGCTGCTCGTCCGGTCTGTCGCCGGTTTTGGGGATCGAAGAGAAACTCAACGCTCTTTCCGATCCTGAGGCAATTAGCGTCCCCGATCCCGATTCTGTCAAGGCGTTTCGGATTTGGGCTCCGACCCCTACCCCGATTTCAAAAGAAAATCGGTATCCTGTTGGTATAGGGGGACACGCAGGACGTCCCCCTATCGGCCCCAAATGTCCCCCTATTGGTGGTGGGGGCGTCAGAGCTGTCCCCCAAATCCGGGGCAGTCGGAGAGCGCCTCAAGCCGCCTTGCCCCGAATCGGTCGAGGCGCTGAGACCCTTGCGCGGCTTGAGTTTTCCACCACCCGAAGAGACCTTGAGTACGACGATATTCTCTTTTGCCAAAAACGCAAAATCCGCGTAAATCGGAAAAGAGAGAGAAAAAGCGTCCCAACGAGGCCACGAGCAGAGCATGTACACCCACGAAACCCTCGCCGACCTTCAGGCGAAATCGCTCAAGATGCAGTCCTTCATCCGCAAGCAGACATTCTCGCCGGAGATGGAGAAGACCTTGCGGCGGTTCTCCAGCTGGGAGGTGTCCGAGCTGATCCTCAAGGTGAACCAATCGACCTTCCGAGGGCGTCTCGCCGCCGATCCCTCCTTGCCTGCGGGCGAGGTCGAGGAAGACGGGCGGCAGCGCTGGTACACGCTCGACGAGATCAACGAGATCCGGCGGCGGATGAAGATCAACCGCCGCTCGCTCATGCCGAAGCGGCCCGCGGGCAAGCGCGCCTTCCGCGCCGCTATCGCCAACTTCAAGGGCGGTGCGGGCAAGTCCACCGTCGCGCTGCACTTCGCCCATGCCGCGGCGCTCGACGGCTACCGGGTGCTTGTGGTCGATTTCGATCCCCAGGCGACGCTGTCGCATTCTATGGGCCTGTCGGATGTGCCCGAGGACTACACCGTCTGGGGCATCATGGCACGCGACCTGATCCGCGAAACCGACCGCATGAACGCCGCCCCGGTCGCGGCCGAGAGCGGCGCCGCCCTGCCCCAGCGCCAGCTTCCGGCCTCGATCCGCGACATGGGGCTCGGCGAGCTGCGCAACACCGACTTCATCAAGACCACCGCCTGGAGCGCCATCGACATCGTGCCCTCCTGCGCCAACGCGGCCTTCGTCGAGTTCGCCTCGGCGCAGTATCGTCACCTGAACCCCGACTGGTCCTTCTTCGCCGCGGTCTCGCGTTACCTCGACAGCCTCTCGCCCGACGCGTACGACCTCGTCATCTTCGACTGCCCGCCCGCCATCGGCTACCAGTCGATGAACGCGGTCTTCGCGGCGGACATGCTCTACATCCCCTCCGGCCCGGGCTACTGGGAATACGACTCGACCACGTCCTTCATCGGGCAGCTGGCCGAGGCGCTCGAGGATCTTTCGGCGTTCCCCGCGGGGAACCTCACGCTTCCGAAGGTCTTCCAGGATATCCGCTTCCTGATGACCCGCTACGAGCCGGGCAACGAATTGCACCGCGCGATGTTCGACGCGTTCCGGCGCGTCTTCGAAGGGCATGTCGCCGAGCATCCGATCGAGATGACCCGCGCGGTGGAACAGTCCGGTCGCTTCCTCTCGTCGGTCTACGAGATCGATTACCGCGACATGACGCGGGAGACTTGGCGGCGCGCGCGGGCGACCTTCGATCGCGCCTACGAGGAATTCCGGGACACGATCCTGGTGGCCTGGGACCAGCTGGAGGACTCGGCATGAGCAAGAAGCGCAGGGTGTTCGACATCGAGTTTTCCGACGAGCCGGTGGCGCCTCCGGCTCCGACAGAGCGTGAAGCGCGGCGGGGGCCGATGGCCGCCGCGGTGCGCGAGACCGCCGAGGCGCTGACCTCGCGTGCCGAGATCGAGGCGCAGATCCGTGCCGAGAATGACCGGCTCGCGCATGAGCATGTGCGGCTGAAGAAGGCCGGCCGGATCACCGATCTCGTGCCGGTCGATCAGATCGCGGTTTCCAAGCTGATCCGGGATCGCATCTCGGACGGTGACGACCTGACCGAGCTGAAGGACTCGCTTCGCGAGATCGGGTTGTCGAACCCGATCCAGGTCGAGCAGGCGGGCGAGGGGTCTTTCGAGCTTGTGCAGGGCTTCCGGCGTCTGGCCGCTTATCGCGCGCTTCTGGCCGAGACCGGCGATGCCGACCGCTGGGGCGCGATCCCGGCGGTGATCCTGGCCTCTGGCGAGGCGCTGGAGCGGCTCTATCGCCGGATGGTCGACGAGAACCTCGTGCGCAAGGACATCTCATTCGGCGAGATGGCGATCCTCGCGCGGGATTACGCGGCGGATCCGGCGACCGCGATCTCGGACGTGGATGCGGCGGTGTCCGAGCTTTTCCGCTCCGCCGGCAAGCAGAAGAAATCCTACATCCGGGCGTTTGCGCGGCTTCTGTCGGATCTGGGCGATGCGCTTCGGCATCCGCAGGCGTTGCCGCGTGCCTTGGGGCTTGAGTTGCGCAAGGCGCTCGAGGCGCAGCCGGGGCTGGCGAGCACGCTGCGCGCCAAGCTCTCGGCGCTACCCGAGACCCGCGATGCCGAGGCTGAAATGGCGGTGCTCCAAGAGGCGCTTGGAGCACCGAAACAGGCTCGAACCCAGCCGTTAGGGTCGAAATCCCGCGTTGCCAAGACCACGTTCAGGCTGGAGCGCCCGCGTGGCGCGGCCAAGGTCACGGCCTCTGCGGGGCGGCTGGAAGTCCAGCTTGATACTGATTTCTCGGCCAAGGACCGTCGCGCGCTCGAAGCGGCGCTGGCGGAGTTTCTGGACCGGCTGGAAGAGTAGGGCGGTTCCCCGCGGGGAACCCGCCTATTCGGCGGGTTCCGGCACCGGTTTGCCTGGCGCGGTGCGATAGACCAGGTCGGAGCCCTCGTGGCTGGCATGCGCCGCGGCACGCGCCTGAAGCTCTCCGTGATGCGGCGACTTGATGCAGACCGGATCGGTCGCCGCGGCATCGCCCGACAGAGCCATTGCCTGGCAGCGGCATCCACCGAAATCTACCGTCGCACGCTCGCAGCTCTTGCAGGGCTCCTGCATCCAGTCAGTGCCGCGATAGGCGTTGAAGGCCGAGCCTTCGTACCAGATGTCGCGCAGCGGTCGCTCGCGGACAGTGTCGAACTGCAGATGCGGGATCGTCTCGGCCGCATGGCAGGGCAGAACCTTGCCGTCCGGCGCGATGTTGAGCCCGGTCGTGCCCCAGCCCCCCATGCAGCGCTTGGGGTAGTCGGAATGGTAGTCGGCGGGCACGTAGTCGATCACCAGCGTACCTTTGAGCCGCGTGCGCGCCTCGGTCACGACCCGGTCGGCCTCGCGCGCCTGCTCCATCGTCGGCATGAGCGTGTCGCGATTCTTGAGCGCCCAGCCGTGGAACTGGACGGTCGCGACCTCGATCCGGCGGGCGCCCATCTCGCCCGCCATCTCGAGAGCGCGCGGCAGTTGATGCAGGTTTCTGCGATGCAGCACGGCGTTCAAGGTCAGGGGAAAGCCGATCGCGCCGATCCATTCGGCGACCTGCATCTTGCGCTTGAAGCCGCCCTTGTAGCCGCCGATCTCGTCGGCCATCTCCGGCGTAGTGCCTTGTAAAGACAGCTGAATATGATCGAGACCGGCCTCGTCGAGCGCTTTCAGGCGCCGCTCGGACAATCCGATGCCGGAGGTG
The DNA here is from genome assembly GCF_042679605.1 of Litorisediminicola beolgyonensis. NCBI lineage: Bacteria > Pseudomonadati > Pseudomonadota > Alphaproteobacteria > Rhodobacterales > Paracoccaceae > Litorisediminicola > Litorisediminicola beolgyonensis. The sequence continues at coordinate 65,531 of NZ_JBHTMU010000018.1, read as the reverse complement.
ATGAGATTGGTGTAGAGCCCGGCGTCCCGCGCGGCTTTCACGAGCTCTTCGAGATCGCGGCGCGAGGCAGGTTCGCCGCCGGACAGGTGCAGTTGCAGGACACCCAGATCGGCGGCCTGGCGAAACACGTCGCACCATTCTTCGGTCGAAAGCTCGGTTTCGGTCAGCGCCAGTTGCACCGGGTTCGAGCAATAGGGGCAGGAGAGGGGGCAACGATGGGTCAGCTCCGCCAGCATCGCGATGGGCGGGCGAACGGTCGGGGTCTGAGCGTTCATCAGCGGACCTCCAGGAATCTGCGGTCTTTGAGCGCCTTCAGGAAACCCGCGCTGTCCTTGGCGATCTCCTCTTCGGGCGCGTTGTATTTCGACCCTAACGCAGCGCAAATCGCGCCGAAGGAGCGCTCTCCATCGACTTCGGACAACACCGCATGCGCCACCTGGTCGAGCGTGATCGCGCGTTCGGGCGCAAGCAGCACCCAGGCCTCGCGGACGCGGTCGCGATGGATGCGGACGCCGCGCGGCAGGTAGGGGATGGCGTCGGCGTCCATCACGCCGCCTTGGCGTCGAGAAGCCCGGTGCCGGGTTGCCAGGCGCCGGGCGGGATACGGCCCGGCTCGACATAGGCGGCGTGGAGCGCGTCCAGCTGCGACCAGAGCACGTCGGTCTTGAAGGTCAGCGCCTTGGCGGCAGCGTCCTGCTTTTCCTGCGTGTCGGCATGATCGAGCACCCAGGCCAGACCGAAGGCCACGTCCTTGGGTGCTTCCTTCAGGCGGTTCTGGAAATAGCTGAGCGAGCTATCATCGGCGAAGTCGTAATTCTGCAGAAGCCCGGCGATGCGGTTCTTGTGGATCGCGGGCGCGAATAGCTCGGTGAGCGAGGCCGCGACGGCCTCGAGCAGGGTCTTTTCCCGCACAAAACGCACATAGGCATCCACGGCAAACTTGGTCGCGGGCAGGACGCCCTCGGTCGAGGAGACGTACTCGGGGTCGAGGCCGACCGCTTCGGCCAGCTTCAGCCAGCGGCGGATTCCGCCCGGATTCGTCTCTGTTCCGTCGTGATCCTCGATGCGCGAGCGCCATTGACGGCGGAGGTCTGGGTCTTCGACGCGGGACATGAAGGCCGCGTCCTTCATCGGGATCGAATGCTGGTAATAGTAGCGGTTGATCACCCAGGCGCGCACCTGGTCGGGCGTGCAGCCGCCGCCATGCAGCAGGTGATGGAACGGGTGCTTGTCGTGGTAGCGGTCGGCGCCGATCTGGCGCAGGCGCGCTTCGAAGGCATCGCGGCTCTGGGTCATAGGGTGATCTCCATTCCGTCCTGTCCGATGATCCATCCGCGCGCCTCGGCTTCGGCCCGTTCGGGCGAGGCGGGGCGCAGGACAGGGTTGGTGTTGTTCATGTGCACATAGACCTTGCGGCCGATGTCGAGCCCCTCGAACGCGGCGAGCGACCCGTCCGGCCCGGACATGCTCATGTGGCCCATGCGCTTGCCGGTCTTCTGGCCGAGACCCTGCTGCACCATCTCGTCATCGGCCCAGAGCGTGCCGTCGAAAAAGAGCGTCGAGGCGCCTTTGAGCCGGGCGCGCAGATCGTCGTTCAGAAGCGCGCAGCCGGGGATGTAATAGGCGGTTTGCCCACCGGCGCGCAGCTCGACGCCCACGGTCTGTTCGCCGATCAGATCGGTCTGGACCTCGTCGCCTTCGAGATAGAGCGGCACCTTCCCGGGCACCGCAAAGAGCGTCGCGGTCAGGCCGGGCGCGATCTCGGTCGGGGCGTCGAGGGTCACCGTGCGGCGGGGCACGACCTCGCGGTTGACCGCGTTGAAAATCGGGTTCTCGTCGATCACCTCGTGGATGCCGCGCGTCGCGAAGAGCGTGAAGGGTTGCATTTCGCGCAGGGTCAGAAGCCCCGCGACATGGTCGATATCGCCGTTCGTCACCAGGACGGACGAGAGCGACAACGCGCGCAGATCCGTCGGATGCAGCGGCGGCGCGGCGGCCATCTGGGCGCGAATGTCGGGCGATGCGTTCAGGATGGCCCAGTCGATGCCATTGCCGGTCACGGCAAGCGAGGACTGGGTCTGGGCCGGTATCTGTCCGGCGCGGGCGAGATTGCAGTTCTCGCATCCGCAGTTCCATTGGGGGAGGCCACCACCGGCGGCCGCCCCCAGAATCATTGCGCGGAAAGTCATTGGTTCCTCCCGCGCCGGGCGATCAGAACAGGACGCCGTCCTCTTCCGGGCCATACATGTTGATTTCCATGCCGCACTCGATTTCGCGGATCACAGGCTTGGTCCATGCCATGGGTTGGTCCTCCTCACAGGATTTCATTTTCGGACAGGCTGAAGATGGGGGAGAAGCGGGCGCAAAGCGACTCTTATAATCTAAGATCGGCTACGCCATTGGTCTTAGGACGAAGGTGCCGAACGAAGCGGGATGCGGCCGTCGAGAGTGAAGCCCTTGTTGCGCAAGGTCTTGATCTGAAATCCGAAATCCTCTTCGGCGCCGAGTTTCTTGCGCAGGTAGCCGAGATAGACATCGACGATGTTTTCGTTGCTCGACCCGTCCGCACCCCAGAGCGCGTCGAAGATCTGACCGCGGGACAGAACCTCGGGCGCGTGGTCGAGGAGAAGGTTCAGAAGATCGCCTTCCCGCTCGGTCAGCTGCGCGCTGTGGGGCCCCAGCGTGAGCGTTCGGGTGATGGGGTCGAAGCTTGCGGGACGCGGGCGGGCGGCCTCGGCGCGGCGCTCCTGCACCTTGAGCCGCGCGATCAGCTCGTCGAAGGAGAAGGGCTTGACGATGTAGTCATCCGCCCCGGCTTCGAGCCCGGCGGCGCGGTCCTCGACCTCGGAAAGCGCCGAAAGCATGACCACCGGCAGGGTCAGGCCGCGTCCCCGGATCGCGCGGACAAGGTCGATCCCGCTATCGGCGCCGATCATCACGTCGATGATCGCGGCGTCGGGCGTCGCCTCCATCAGCCGGTCGAGAGCGGTGTCGGCGCGCTGGGTCGCGATCGTGTCGTAGCCATGCAGCGCCAGGCCGCGCGACAGCGCCGAGGTGATCTCGGGGTCGTCGTCGACGATGAGGATGCGGGGCCGTGTCATGGGCGAGAGAGTAGGGCGGCTGGGGCCCGTGTGAAAGCGCGCCGATGGGTGTAGGCGGTGCCCCGGGCGCGGTCAGGTGTCGCGGAGCGGCAGGCTGACCGAGATGCGGGTGCCGGGGGCCTCGCCCAGGGCCGCATGGCGGGGCAGGGGGCTTTCCGCCGCGATCCGCCCGCCCTGTGCCTCGGTCACCCAGCGCGCCAGCGCCAGTCCGATCCCGAAGCCCTGCGCGCGCGCCTCGCCGGCCTGCTTGAACCGCTCGAAGAGCGCGGACGGATCGTCGGAGAGGCCCGGACCGTTGTCGCTGACCGCGATCCGTCCTTCACTGCCCTGGACGGTTGCCGCGATATGGAGCCGGCCGCCGGATCTCGCGTGGCGCACCGCGTTCCGGACCAGACCGGCCACGACCTGCCGCAGCCAGTTCGGATCGCCGGTCACCGGCACCGGGGCAGGGGCCTCGGAGGTCAGGCGCAGCCCGGCATTGTCGAGCTCGGCGGCGGTCTCCTCGATCACCTCCTCCATCACCTGCGCGAGGTCGAGCGGCTGCGCGTCGAGCGCCAACTGCCCCGATTCCGAGCGGGCGACGCGCAGGAGGTCGTCGATCCGCCGGTTCAGCCTGCGCGCGCGGGTCTCGATCGTGGCAAAGGCGGTGCGGCTTTCCGGGGCGCCGGCCTGACCGATCTGCGCTTCCATCAGGATGACCGTCAGCGGCGTCCGCAGCTCGTGCGAGATGTCGGCGAAGAACCTGCGGCGGTCCTCGTCGGTCTTGGCCAGCCGGTCATTGGCCGCGCGCAGCTCGGCGGTGCGCTCGGCGATCACCTCGTTCAGCCGCGTCCATTCGCTCTCCACCGCGCTCTTGCGCTCGGCCAGGGCCGAGGCCATGCGGTTGGTCTCGGAAAAGAGCCCGCCGATCTCGTCGGGGCGGGTGACCGGCAGCGCGACGGCGAAATCCTCTCGCCCGATCCGCTGGGCGGCGTCACGGAGCAGGTCGAGGCGGCGGAATTGCGGGCGCACGAGCCCCCAGTAGAAGAGCGCGAGAAGGCAGAGCGTCGCGGCGGCCACGCCAAGGGCGGTCAGGATCAGCGTGCGGCGCAGATCGGAAATCCCGGCAAGGATCGCGTCGCGGGCGCGCTTCTCGTCGATGACGACCCCGTTCAGGAGCGGATCGAAGCCGGTGGCGAAGATGTCCAGGAAACCTTGCAGGCGTTCCGGGTCGGCGCTGTCCGACAAGAATCCGTCGGTGGTCGAGCGAAAGAGCGCCTCCATCCGCGCGATGCCGATGGATTGCGTGGCGCGGCGGGACTGCTCGTCGATGCCAAGCGAGCGGGCTTCTTCCACCGCGGCTTCCAGATCGGTGCGGAGCCGCGCGAAGGTGGTGAGGATGCGCTCGGTCACCGAGGCCAGCCGGTCGCGCCGCACCTCGGCGGGCCTGCGGGTCTGGACGGCCTCGGCGGCGACGACGATGAAGGTCGACACCTGGGTCGAAAGCGCGGCGTAGCGTTCGATTCGCGTCTCGGCGTTTAAGGCCGCGTCGAGCCGCTGCGACACGCGCTGCATCCCCACGACCATGATCGTCGCGGTCAACAGCGCCACCAGCCCGAGCGCAAACGCGCCCAGACCGAACCTTGCCTTGAGCGACAGGAAACGACGCGTGAACACGGGTGAGCGGTCCTTTTTCGATCAAACTGACGCCCATTTTCCGGGCTAATACGTTCTGACCGCCTTCGATTTGAGCAATATGCTGCAGTGCAGCATGGAAAGGGCGGTCGGTTCACGGGACCTTAACGGCGCGTGATGTAGTTAAGGGATTACGACTTACGGCGGAATTGACAGGAGTATTCTATGATCGAACTTCTTTTTGTCGCATGCCTGAGCACGGCTCCGAACGAATGCCAGGAGCGCAGCATGCTGTATACCGACGTCACACCGATGGCCTGCATGATGGGCGCGCAGCCCGAGCTGGCGAAATGGGTGAACCAGCATCCCAACATGCGGATCTCGAGCTGGAAGTGCCAGATGGTCCAGACGGCCGAAAAAGAAGCTTAATACGGGTTACGCGGCCTCCAGAACAGGGAGGGCCGGTCGCGTAACACCTTCGTTAGTCCCTTTTCAGACAGCAGATTTTGTTCTCATGACCCGGGCGCTCGGATCGCGCTTCGGTCATCTGCGACCCTCGCACGCGTAGACATGGTAGCTGGCCACCGGCTGGGCCTCGCGCGTGCCATCGGCCGTTTCGCGAACGATCGGGACGGGCAGGTCGAACCGGTGCACAGCGCCGGGAAGTTCGGCCTCGAGGACCATGAGATCGAGATCGGGCAGCGCGCGGCAGGCGGCATCGAGTTGCGCCGGGTCCGCCGGGCCCTTGGCCTTAGGGTCCGCGCGCATCGGGCAGCCGGAGGCCGCCGTGTCGGCCAGGTCGATGGTGTTCAGCCCGGCCAGCCCGGAGGCGCGTCGGGCATGTTCGACCGCGAGACCTTCGAAAAAGGCGACCCCGGCGGATTGACGGCAGCTGTAGTAATTGGCCGCGTTGAGCATGAACCATTGCGCCGCAAGCTGCCCCTCCCAGTAGACGGCGCCGGACCGCAACAGCTCCGCCGTCCCGGCGTCGAGCGTCGTCGGACCTTCGGACCAGCGCCGCATCTCGCTGCGCTGGTCGATGGGCATCACGGCGAAGAGCAGCGCGGCGGCGATCAAGCCGGTCCGGAGCACGGGCGCAAGCCGCATGGTCAGGGCGGCCAAGGCAAGCGCGGCGGCGAGACTGCGCAGCAGGTAGTCAGCGGGCAGCCGGTCGACGCCGTTCAGCGTGACCGAGAGCGGCGCGGCACCGGTCAGCTTCACGGCAAGCCCCGCGAGCAGGAAGAAGAGACCCGCGGCCACCGGAAGCAGCGACAGGATCCGGATCGGGGCCGAGTTTCGCGATCTGAGCAGATAGGCGAGCCCCGCTCCGAGCGCGGCGCAGGCCGAGGCGAGGCCACGCAGGCCGGTCAGATGCTCGAGCGCCGCCACCAGCGCGGCGAACGCCAGAAGCCGACGCCAGCGCTCGGGGCCCGAAAGGATCAGCGGCGCGAGCAGCAGGTTTCCGAAGAGCGTGGCCCAAAGCGCGACGCGCCAGGGCTGAAGCCCGATCACCAGACGGTTCTGTAGAAGATCGCCTCCGACCAGTGAGACGGCGAGACCCAGTGCGGCGAGCACAAGCGCCGCGTTTGCGAGGCGGCGCTCTAGGGGCGCGCCCTCGGCGCGAGTGATCAGGAGTGCTACGACCGGCAGAGCGACGGCGGTTATCGCGACCAGCGGGCGCCATTCGGTCAGAAGCGTGATGCTGTCGAGGGTCTGGAGATGCGCGAACCAATCGTCGTTGATCCGCTCGAAGAGCCAGGGAAAGGGGCCCAGTCCGAGGACCGCGAACACCATCATCAGCCCGATGCCGACCGCCGCGATGACGGCAAAGCGCAGCGGCGAGCCGAGCGCGAGCCAGAGGACCAGCGCCAGCGTGCCGAGCCCCGTCAACGGGTGCAGCGCGCAGGTCAGGAGCGCGGCGAGGCCCGCTCCGATCCAAAGACGCCGGAGCGTCAGCGTCACCGCCAGAAGCGCCGCCGCCTCGGCGAAGAGGCGCGGGGTCACGAAGGGCTCGCCATAGGTCAGGATGCCGTTGCCGTAGCCCGCGTTCAGCGCGAGCACGAGCGCCACGGCCACGAAAGCCCGGCGCGTGGGACCGAAGACCGTTCGGCAGAGCGCGATCAGCGCGGCGAGCCAGAGCGCAAGCCCCAGAGCCCAGAGCGCCATATGCGCGGGCGAGAGCCCCAGCGCCCCCACGAGCGGCGCGTAGAGCCGCGTGAAGGGCGCGAAGCTGTCCTGGTTGCCGTAGGCGAAGTAGAGATCCTGCCCGATCGTACCCGCACCAAGGCGCGCAAGCGCCTGCGCGGCGTAGAGATGGGCGTCCTGCACGATCCCGAGATAGGGCCGGAAGGCCAGATGCAGCGCCGCCAGCGCCAGAAGCGCCAGCAGCCCGTCGCGCGACGAAAGCGTGATCCGCGGCGCGGGATCACTTGCTCTCATGGTATTCCTCTTCGGTGTTGATCTCCCACATCTCGGCGCGGGTATCGCGGCCCGCCTCGAGCCCGTCCACCGCGACCATGGCCGAAAGGATCGAGTGGTCCTGGTTGTTGTAGCGATGCATGCCGTTCCGACCCACGCAGTAGAAATTGTCGAACTGCATCACGTAATCGCGGATCTCGTCGAAGCGGTCATAGGTGCCGAAATAGGCGGGATAGGCCTTTTTCGTGCGGACGACGACGCTGTCGAGGTGATCCCCGGCATCGCAGACGCCGAGCTTGACCAGTTCCTCGAGCGCGAATGCCTGCATCTTCGCGTCGTCCATCGTCCAGAAATCGTCGCCCTCGTTCACGAAATATTCGAGACCCACCCAGATCGTGTCCGGGTCCGCCACGAGATAGGGCGACCAGTTGTTGAAGACCTGGAGGCGGCCGACCTTCACGTCCGGCTCCTGAATGTAGATCCAGTTGTCCGGGACCTTCCGGGCGAGCTCTGCCGCCGAGGTGCCGCCGCCGAGTTTCAGCCGCCTCAGAAGCACGCCCACGGTGATGAAGTCGCGGTAGGTCAGACCGTCCGAGACGGCGCGCACCGGCTCGGGCGCGGGTGGCTCCCAGCCGTGGATCAGCTCCTGTACCGGCATGGACGAGAAAATCAGATCGCCCTCGATCCGCTCCTGTGTGCCCTCCGGGGTCTCGATGTCGATGGCGGTGATCTTGCCGCCGTCGTGGTGGATGCCGGTGACGCGGGTCTCCATGCGGACCTCGCCGCCCTGCTCTTCGACCTTGCGGGCGACGGTTTCCCAGAGCTGGCCGGGCCCGTGCTTGGGATAGAGGAACCGCTCGATCAGCGAGGTTTCCACGTCCTTCTGCTTCACGTCGCCGACACTCGGCTTCAGCTTCTTCAGCATGTGCTTGATGAGCCCGGTGATCGAGACGCCCTTGATCCGCTGCGCGCCCCAATCGGCGGGAATATCCTCGCAGGGGACGCCCCAGACCTTCTCGGTGTAGTCGCGGAAGAAGGTCGCATAAAGCTCGTGGCCGAAACGGTTGATGATGAAATCCCGCAGCGATTTTTCCGGCTTGATCGGCGCGAGCCGCGCCTTGCCGTAACTTGCGAAGATCTTCATCGACCGGCCGAGACCGAGATTGGACAGGGTCTGCAGAGAGAACTTGATCGGGTAGTCGTAGAATTTCCGCCCGTAGAGGATGCGCGACACGCGGCTGCGCACCAGCATCACCTCGTCGGTGGTCTCCGGATCTGCGCCGATCTCGGGCGCGTCGATCTGGTGCTGGCGGTTGTGATAGGTCAGCGTGATCGCGTTTTTCTCGTCCGAGGCGGCCTTTTCGAGCGGCAGGATCTCGGCCCACCAATCCATCACGCGGTCGGATTTGGAAAAGAACCGGTGACCGCCGATATCGATCCGGTTGCCTTTGTAGTTCACCGTCTTCGAGATGCCGCCGACCTGGATATCGGCCTCGAACACGATGGGCTTGATGTCGGTGCGGGTGGCCAGTTCATAGGCCGCGGTCAGGCCCGCAGGGCCGCCGCCGATGATGAGCGCGGTGCGTTGGGTCATGGTGGTCCTTCAATCGGCGGAAACGAGCGGCTCGGGCCGCGCGGGTGTGGCGGAGGGCGGGTGGCTCTCCGCCTTGCGGAAGCTGATGCGCTTATGCGCGATGAAGCTGTAGATCGCGGTCAGGCCCACCGCGCAGATATGGGCGAAGCTCTCGGTCCCGAGGGGGACAAATTCCGCCCCGAGCTCTGTGAGGCTGCGGTTGATCAGGGTGGCAAGCGCGGTGGTGATCACCAGCCCGCCGATGGAGACCCCGAAGAAATCCCGCAGCTCGACCCAGATCGATCGTCCCGAGGCCTCGTAGGTGTAGCGTCTGTTCAGCACGAAACTGACGACCATGCCTGCCGCGAAGGCCATCGCCACCGACAGCGGGTAGGTCACCGGACCGTCGAGACCGAACACCCCGTAAAACAGGAACCCGGCGGCGAGGTTGACCAGCGCGGCGGTGCCGGAACAGAGAAGGAAGCGTCGGAACATCGGGCCTTGGAACTCTTTGACAAGCGAAATACGGGTGATCTCTGGCTATCGGACAATACGGAGAGTGTTTGGCCGATTGTTGGCCATTTTCGTGGCAAAAGTCGAATTTGCCCGCGATTGTCTCCATCTCGACAACAGTATCCGCTCAGCGCCTCAGCCGCAGACGGGGTAGGACCCGCTGAAAGACGCGGGCGTCGCGCCAGAACGGACCCCAGTTCGTGGGGCCGAGCGCGGCTAACTGCGCCAGCAAGGGTCGGGTGGGGCGCGGCGTGCCGTGGAAGCGCGCGGCCATCCAGAGATTGAGGGCGTTCGAGGCCTCGGCGCGCTTGCGAACAGGCGCGCGGAGACGGGCGGGCAGGGCGGTCAGGTGGCGCTCGAGCGGCGTGGCCAGCTGCGCGGCGAAATCGTCCAGGTCGCGGGAGCCGGTCACGGTTTGCGAGCCGCCATGCAGCCGGAACGCGGCGCGCCGCTCGGGGCTCCAATGGACCGGACCGCGGCGCGTGAGCTTCAGCCAGAAATCCCAGTCGGCAGTGTACCAGAGGCTCTGGTCCAGACCTCCCGCCTCGCGCGCGATCTCGGTCGGAAAGGCCGCCGCGGGGAGCGCCACGGTGTTCTGTACGAGAAGCCGCGCCAGCGCGTCCTCGCTGGTCAGAGAGCGGGGCGTCGCGCTGAAGCCCGGCGCGAATTGTCCCACGGTGCGACCGTTCGCGTCGATATAGTCGGCGGCGTGCAGATAGAGGGCGGCGTCAGGCGCGCGGTCGATCATCCGGCGGAGAAGGGCGGCGCGGCCCGGTCTCCAGAGATCGTCCTGATGCAGCATCGTGGCATGCGGCGCCTGCGCACGGGACAGCGCGAGATTGGTGTTCTGCACCCAGTTCCGGTTTTCGGGCGCGTCGATGATCGTCAGGTCGAGCCGGTCCGCGAAGCTCTCGGCGATGGCACGGCTGTCATCCTTCGACCCCTGGTCGACCAGGAGAACCTCGACGCCCTCGGCCTGACCCACGAGCGAGCCGAGGCTCTCCGCAAGGGTCGCGGCGCCGTTATAGACGGGAACGAGGACGCTCAGCCACGGCATCGGCGGCTCAGAGCACGTTCAGATGCGACGAGCGGTTGCCCGCGAAGATCGACAGGAGGAAGCCCGAGAAGAACACCTGCAGCCCGATGACGGACAGGGTTGCCGCCGCGATCAGGTTGCGGATCTGGTCGAGCTGGCCGAAATCCTGCGCCACCCAGTTGGCGGTGATCGTGATCGCCCAGATCAGCCCGATCAGCGTCAGCCCAGTGCCGCCCAGGATCCAGTATTCGAGCCGCGAGCGCTTCAGGAGCGACAGCACCCGCGAGGAGGGGCGCCGGTAGCCGCGCTGGACCGAATAGAGCGTGGCGAAGATGCCGGTGATGCCGGTCTGCACGCCCACGACCAGCGCCGCCGAGGCGGCGACCGCGAAGTGGTCGCCGATGCGGAACGGACCGATCCGCGCCAGCTCCGATCCTCCGGCGGTCAGAAGCAGAGCGAAGACGGCAAGGCCGAACACGCTCATCACGATGGCGGGCCAGAGGAACAGGTGCTTGGGCGAGAGCAAGAACATGTAGATCAGGTGCCGCAGACCGTCCCGCCAGGGGTTGAGATGCGGCGGCCGGTCGCGCCCGTCGGGCGAGAGCGTGATCGGCACCTCGTCGATGGTCAGCTCATGCAGGACCGATTTCAGCACCATCTCGGAGGCGAACTCCATGCCGGTCGAGGACAGGTTCAGCCGCTCATAGGCCTCGGTCCGGATGGCCCGCAGACCGCAATGGCTGTCGCTGATCTTGGTCCGGAACAGGAGCCGCAGGATGCCGGACAGGACCGGGTTGCCGATATAGCGGTTCTTCCAGGGCATCGCGCCCGGCTTGATCTCGCCCTTGAAGCGCGATCCCATGCAAAGCTCGGCACCGTCGCGGAGCTTTTCGATCATCTCGACCGATTCGAGGAAATCGTAGGAACAGTCGCTGTCGCCCATCACCAGATAGGTGGCGCCCGCCTCGGCGGCGGCAGCGAAACCGCCATGAAGCGCCGCGCCATAGCCGCGCTCGGCGACGGGAACGACCCGCGCGCCCGCGGCGGCGGCCAGGTCGCGGCTGCCATCGGTCGAGCCATTGTCGGCGACGATGACCTCACCGGGCAGGCCGTGTCGGCGATCGAGCTCGTCCAGCGCCTTGTGCGCGCGCCTGACGCACCACTCGATGGTCCGCGCCTCGTTGAGGCAGGGCAGCACGATGGCGACGCGTTCACTCACGCCGGTCGAGGCGATGTCTTGCATGGCGTTCATTCTGATCCTGCCCCCGGGTCATTCGTGCCTGCGCATCATCGCTGGAATTGTGACAGTAAGGGGGCGGTTGCGGGGAATGTTTTCGATCAGTGATCAATCGGTGGTCAAGCAGCCGGATGTCCGCAACGCGTCGAAAATCGGAAGCGCGGTGTCGGCGGCCTTCGGATAGGTCTCGAGATATGTCTCCAGGGAATGGGTCGAAAGACCCTGCGCCTCGGCATCCTCCGTCGTGAAGAACCGGGTATCGGAGCGCTCGCACAGCGCCTCGATCTGAGCGGGCTCCAGAGAATGCAGCATCAGGGCAATCGGCTCGGTCGGGGCGACGGCGGAGTTGCGTGCGATGTCGGAGCCGAACCAGATCCGGTAAGTGTCGACGATGACGACACGCGCGTCCATGTCCTTCACCGCCTCCGCTGCCGACCGGAACGGTGCGACGAAACCGTTGATCTGCCATGCTTTCAGCGGCCAGATCAGGAGCGGCGTGGCGATCAGCAGGACGACGACGAAGCGGGACATTCGGACAGGGTTCTTCGAGGCCTGCAACCGGTCCCAGCCGAGCGCCGCCAGAAGCGCGACCGATCCGATCTGCCCGTGCAAGTAGCGATAGCCCCAGCCATGCCCCTGGTCGGGCATGAGAAACGGATGCGGCGCCAGGGTCAGCAGGATCGAGGCGACTAGCAGTGTCGCGTTGCGGGGGAGGGGCCGTGCCGCACGCGCGCAGATCAGGAGCGGGAACACCGCGAGGCTCTGCCAGGCGAGGAAGCGGACGATATTGACCCAGACCGAGGCCCAATCGGCGAGGGCCGGAAGTCGCGCGATCCCGGCCAGATTGTCCAGAAGCGAGCGTGCGTCCTCGGCGCCCTGTTCGGCGGCCTGCTGGATCAGCACCCGGTCCCAGGACAGCACAGCGAGATGCCCGATCAGGTAGATCGCGCCGTAGAGCAGGAAGAGCCCGGGTCGGAACGGCCGCAGCAGCAGCACGAAGAACGGGGCGGCGAAGAACACATGCGGATGGACCTGGTGCAGCGATGCGGTCGCGACGCCCACCAGCGCGGCGGCCACATGCGCCCAGAGACGATCCCGGAAGAAGAGATGCAGCCAGAGCAGGTTGAAGAACAGATGCCCTGTCATCGCGTAGCTCGTCAGCGACATCGCCAGGGCCTGGCTCGAGGTCGCGACCAGGAGTGCGGCCATCAGCGGCGCGCGCGGCGCATCGGGGAACATCTGGCTCGCGACACGCGCGGCGAGCAGCACCGAGCCGGCTTGCAGAACCGCCGAGACGTAAAGACCGAGGCCCGCACGGTCGAAGAGCCAGATCAGGATGGCCATGCCGGGGCGATAGGAGCTGGCGACCTGCCCGGTCTCGCGGTCGACGGTGGCGAAGCCGTGGAACATGGCCCGTGCAGTGCCGTGCCACTCCTCGGGAAGGGTAGCGGTCAGGTGGCCCCAGGCGAAGATCTCCGCCTGCAGACGGGGCATGAATTCATCCATCGACAGAGCGAAGCCGCCGAACACCAGATGGGTGCCGAGGATCGAGACGATCAGGCTGGCGAGCGCCAGGCCCCAGATCGCCGGGCCCGCGCCAGCGCGGTCGAGGGCCCGCGAGAGACCATCGAAGACACCCGCGCGCCCGAGCGGCATCGCGAGCGCCATGATCGCCAGACCCGCGACCATTCCGGGAAATCCGATCGTTAGAAAGATCGCCCGCGATGCGCCGAACGTGCCTCCGAGGACCGCGGCGGCCACGAAGCCGCTGGCACAGATCAGGACCGTGATCAGGAAAACCCGGACGGGACTGGGTGAGGTCGCAGTAATCGGCACGGGGCACACCTTGTGACAAACGCCGCCATCTCGGCCGAGCACCGACCCGGGGTCAACGGTCCGCCGCGGAGACCCCCGCCCGGTGTTGCACCAGCGGCGCGCGGAGCGGTGAGGCAGCCTTTACCGCGCGAGGCGACACTCCCGGCGCTCGCATAGGAAAGGGAATCGCCATGCCGCATCTCGTCCCGGTCACGCTCGGCCTCGACGTGGGTCACCACGATCTGCGCCTCTTCGCCGGGGAGGCGCTGCGCTTCGACATCGCCGACCGGCCCGCGGCAGCCGAGATCGTGGTGACGATGGGCGAGGATCTGCATGCTGTCCCCCTCGTGCAGGTGACGGGCGGCGACACTGTGGCGGTCGCGGATCACGAGCTCGAGCTTCTGCCCGAGGGGCGCAGCTGCGAGTACAATATCTGGCTGCGCGACGGCGGCGACGAGCGCCTCGTGCAGCGCGGCCGGATCACCCTGCGCGCCAGCCTTGCGCCGGTCGATCCCGCGCTGGTGATCGCACCGCGGATCTCGGGCAGCTTCGAGGTCGGCGCGACGCTGACCCTCGATTCGGACGCGCCCGAAGGCAGCCTTCCGGCGATCCGCTGGACCCGCAGCGGCGCGGCCATCGCGGGCGAGACGGGCGGGACGCTTCTCCTGACCGCCGCCGATGAAGGTCACGAGATCGGCGCCGTCGTGACGCTCGAGGGCGAGGACGGCCCGGTCTCGACCGAGGCGACGGGCGGAGGGCGCGTCACCTGGCCCGCGCCGGTGGCCTTGGGTCTTGCCGAGACCATCGTGACCGCCGGGACGCCGGTGTCGGTCGACCTCTCCGCCGGGTTCACCGGCGAGGGTCTGACACTGGCGCTCGCGCCCGGCTCCGACCCGCTGCCAGAGGGCCTCGCCCTTTCCTCCGCAGGCCTCCTTTCGGGCGGTGCCGAGATCGCCTCGGCGCGCCACCTCGTCATACGCGCCGAAAACTCCGGCGGCGCTGCGGAAGCCGGGTTCGATCTGAGGATCGAGGCCGCGCCGATCACCCTCACCCACACCGCGACAAGCCCGCGCCTGATCGTCGATGGCGACAGCGTTCTGGCCAACCGTCCCGGCGCGCGCGACCTGATCGAGGGTCAGATCGGCCATCTCTTCCGCAAGCCGCAGGGCTACATGCAGGCCGCCGGTGGAGAACCCGCCTACAAGATCGCCGAGGGTCTGAGCTCTGTCATCGACCTCGTCGTGCCCGGCGAGACTGTCGTCCTGATGGGACCGGTCGGAGCCAACCAGTCGCTGGTCGACGACACCTTCCCCGAGATCATCGCCTATCTCGACGACATCTATTCGCGGCTCCTTGCGGCGGGCGCGGTCGTGGTGGCGATCCCGACCCTGCCCGACGATCCGTCCTTCGGCCCCATCGACGAGAAGAACGCGCTGCGCGACTGGGTCTATGCCTATGAGACCGGCGGCACCGTCTCCTATGGCGGCGTCAGCCACGCGGTCGCGGCGCATCCCGGGTTCCTCGCGGTCGATATCGGGTCGCGCGATGCGTCCGGGGTCTATGCGCCCGACAGTTTCACCTCGGCCATGAAGCTCGACCAGTCGCACCCGTCGGCCGCCGAGGGCGCGCCCTATCTCGCGCGCAAGGTCCGCGACGCGCTCCTGCCGCTCGTGACCGGAACCGCCTGGGATTTGCCGAACCTGCTCTCGCCCGGGGCCGCGTCCTTTGCGGGCGCCGTGGCGCCGACCGCGGCCGGGGTCACCGGCACCGGCCCCGCGGACTGGGTGGCGACGCGCCCGGTGGGCACGGGCGACTGGGTGCTCTCGCGCGACCCCGACGGCGCGCTCGTGGCCGAGATCGCAAACGCGCCCGACCGGACAATGCTGCAGCTCCTGCACGGCGTCGCTCAGGGCTACGACGCGCTCGCGGGCGATATCCACGACCTTCTCGCTGAAATCGAGGTCGACCCGACCTCGACCGGTTATGGCGGCGTCGAGCTCCTGTTCCAGGGCACCGGCTGCGGCACCTCCGGGCTGGGCTACGGGACGCCCGACGCGCCCGTGCGGATGCGGACCCAGAACGCGCCGCTCGCCCTGGCCGAGACCAGCCGCAACGCGATTATCCGAATCGGCGTCGTTGCGGGTGCGACCGCGCGGTTCCGGATCACCCGCGCGCATCTTCTCTTTGTCGAGAATGTCGCGGGCGCGCTGGCGATCTCGGGCACGCCTGCGACCTCGGTCGAGCTCGGCGCGGCCTACAGCTTCACGCCCCTGGTCGCGGGCGGCCAGCCGCCCTACGCCTTCGCGCTGATCGGCGGCACGTTGCCCGACGGGTTGAGCCTCGATCCCGCGAGCGGCGCGATCTCGGGGGGCGCGACCGAGGCGGGTGTCTTCACCGGTCTCGCGCTCCAGGTCTCGGACCAGGCGGGGGCGGCGGCGGTGCTTCCGGCCTTCGATCTGACCGTGACGCAGGCGGCGGTCCCGGCGATGCTGTCGGCCCCGACCCTCGACGGGACCGCGCCCGCCGTCGGCGACACGCTCACCGCCGATCCGGGCAGCTGGAGCAACGCGCCCACGAGTTTCGCCTATCAGTGGCTGAGCTCCGGCTTCGAGATCCCGGGTGCGACCGCGCAGAGCTACACCGTGGCGAGCGGCGATATCGGCCAGACCCTGTCGGTCGAGGTCATCGCCTCGAACGCAGGCGGCGACAGCGCGCCCGTCCGCTCGGACGAGACCGCTCCGGTGACCGGAGCCAGCGCCGCGGTCATCGCCTGGGAGAGCGCGATCAACAGCCCCGCGCCCGAGGATTTCGCCTATTCCGATCAGGATCGGACCGTGACCGCGACCGCCGGGATCAGCGGCGCGCGCCACACCCGCGGGGCCGAGCCGCTCACCGGCAAGGTCTATGTCGAGATCGAGGCGGTCTCGGGGGTGAACGCGGTCGGTCTGTCCACCGATGCGGTCAACTACATCTCCGGCGGCGCCAATGGCACGGGTCGCGCCTACTGGATCGGCACGCTGCTGATCTGGACCGGCGGCAGCCGGGGCACCGGCAGCGGTAACCTGATCGGGGATGGCGACCGGGTGCAGATCGCCGTCGATGCGGATGCGGGCCTCATGTGGATGCGCCGCAACGACACCGGTCTCTGGAACGCCGATGGCGCTGCCGATCCGGCGAGCGGAACGGGCGGGCTCGACATCTCGGGTCTGAGCGGAGGGCTCTACCCTTACGTGCAGCTCCAGAAGCTCGCGGGCGCGGAGGCGCGGCTTCACGCCAGCGCCGAGCGGCTGGCCTATGCGCCGCCCGCGGGCTTCGCCGCGGCGGGCTGACCGCAGCGGTCAGGAGGGCAGGGCGGCGAGGTGCCGGGCAAGACGCTCGGCGCTCGCCGCCCAGGTGTATCGTCGGGCATGCGCGCGCCCGGCCTCGGACAACGCGGCGGCATGCGAGGGCGCGCGCAGGAGCCGCGTCATCTTGCGGCTCCAGGCCTCCGGCGCGTCGGGATCTAGGAGCACGGCGGCCTCGCCGCAGGTCTCGGGCAATGCGCCTCCGGTCGAGGCCAGGACCGGGCAGCCGCAGAGCATCGCCTCGAGCGCGGGCAGACCGAAGCCTTCGGTCCGCGAAGGCATAAGAAAACCCGCCGCGTGTTCGTAAAGCGCCCGCAACTCCGCGTCGCTGACCCGGCCGATGCGCAGCACGCCCGGCGGGTCTGGGGTCTCGTGCCCGGCAAAGACGCTGCCTCCGCCACCTGCAATGACCAGAGGCAGACGCTCGGGACTGAGCCGATGCGCGTCGATCGCGAGCGCGAGGTTCTTGTGGCGCGCCTGTGCGCCGAGCGTCAGGAAGAACCCGCGTCTCTGCAGATCATGCCGTTCGAGGATACGCGGATCGGCGTCGGTCCTCAGAATGTGATCGGCCCCGTTCGGGATCACCTGCGCGTGCCCCTCGGGCACCACGCCGTGCCGTTCGAGCCGCGCGCGGGAATGCTGCGAGACCGTCAGGACCAAAGCGGCCCGGCGCGCGAGACGCGGCTGCAGCCAGCGATACCAGCGCCGGAACGCCGGTCGGTAGCTCTCGGCGGCGTCCCAGGCTTGCGCGTCGTGCAGCATCACGACCTGCCGACGCAGCGCCAAAGGCCCGGTATTGCAGAGACTGAGACACCAGCGCCCCTCGGTCGCCCGGGCCAGCGCGGCCTGTTCCCAGAGCGCGCCCGATCCCGGACCAGGCACCGCCGTCGCGGAGAGAGCGGCGGGCACGTCCCACGCCTCGGCCTCCGGGTGCAGCGCCCTCAGCGCCGGCGCATCGCGGCGCGCCAGAAGAGCTGCGACAAGCTCCCGCGCCACCCGGTCGACGCCCAGTGTCGGGCGGCACAGGAACCGGCCGTTCACCACCATCTCCATCATCGGCGCCTCCCGCCCCAAGGACCTGCCACATCAGTCTGCGGCGCAATCGCTAATATTTTATTAGTCTTTTCAGGGTTGAACGGAGGCGGGACGGAGAGGGGCCTGACCGGGAGACCCGCGGATGACGGCCAGCACAGAACAGACGCAACCGAGCCTTGGCGCGGCGCTCGACGCAGCCGGGGGACGGCCCGCCGGGTTCGACTACCTGCGCCTGGGGCTGGCGCTCTCGGTGGTGCTTGTCCACAGCTTCACCGCCTCGGTCGCGCCTTCGGACGAAGCGCGCCTCTGGGCCCACCCGCTCTGGGGCTCGGCGGCGATGGCGCTCTTGCCGATGTTCTTCGCGCTCTCGGGTTTTCTCGTGGCGGGCAGCATGGCGCGCACGCCGAGCGTTGGGCGCTTTCTCGGCCTGCGGGCGCTGCGCATCTATCCCGCGCTCGCGGTCGAGGTCTTGCTGACCGCGCTCATTCTCGGGCCGTTCTTCACCACTCTGCCGTTCGACGCCTATCTCTCCGATCCGGGCTTTGCCCGTTATCTCGTGAACGTCACCGGCCATGTCACAATCACGCTTCCCGGCGTGTTCGAGACCAACCCGCGCCCCTTCGAGGCCAACGCCCAGCTCTGGACCGTGCCCTTCGAGCTTTACTGCTACATCGCGCTCGCGCTCCTCATGCTCTGCGGTGCCGCGCGGGACCCCCGCGTGCTTTTCTGGGGCGCGGCGCTGGTCTTTGCTCTGGTGCTCCTGCGGATCGGAGCGCGCACCGACTGGCGCTTCCCGGACTACCGCGCGCCGGTCGCGGGCTGGATGCTGGTGGTCAGTTTCCTTCTGGGCGTCGGCCTCTACCAGCTTCGTCATGCGGTGCCTGCGGGCCGATGGGCAATCCTCGCGGCAGGCGTCGCGACCCTCGCCATCTTCGCGTGGTGCCCCGGTGGCCGGATCCTCGGCTGCCTCCCGGCGAGCTACCTGGCCGTCGCGCTCGGCACCTGCAATCCGGCGCGCGGCTGGGTGGTCGCGGGGGCGGACTATTCCTACGGCATCTTCCTTTACCACTTCGCGATCCTCCAGGCGGTCATCGCGCTGACCGGCGGAGGGCTGGGCTGGCCCGCGCTCTTTGTCCTGTGGCTGGGGCCGACGGCGCTCTGCGCGGCGCTCTCCTGGCATCTCGTCGAACGCCCGATCCTGTCGCGGAAGTCGGCGATCCTGACCTGGCGGCCCCGTTGGAGGCTTCGGGCATGACGCCGGCCACACTCATCGAATCGCCACGCGTCCCGCCGCAGACCCGGGACGCGAGCCTCGACGCTCTGCGCGGCGGCGCGCTCTGCCTCGTGGTTCTGGGCCACGCGCTGATCGGCGCGGGCCACGGCACGGCCTGGCAGCCGGCGGCCGTGGCGATGATCTACGCGGTCCACATGCCCGTCCTCTTCGCCTTGTCGGGCTCTCTCGCGGCACCCCTGTCGACGCGCGCCTGGCCCGAGGTCGCATCGCGGGTGCTGACGCGGATGGTCTGGCCCTACCTCCTCTGGAGCACGATCCTGATCCTCGCCCATGTCGCCGCCTCGGGCGCGACGAACGGCCACGCCGAGCTGTCGCGGATCGCCACGCTCCTGACCGATCCGCACCCGATCATGTGGTATCTCTACGCGCTGGCCTGCGGCACGCTGATCCTCCGCCTCGCGGCCGCATTTGGAGCGGCGCAGACGCTCGCCCTTGCCGCCGTGATCTGGGTCGCGGCTTACGCGTTCGAGGGCGTGCCGTCGCTCGCCCGCTATGTTGCGCTCTTTCTCCTCTTCGCCGTCTCCGGTCCGCAGCTGATGCGCTGGTCCGAGCGCCCCGCCGTTATCGGCGGAGCCGTCGCCGTCATCGCGGCCACAGCGCTCTGGATCGCGACCGCCCCTCCGATCCTGACCGGCGATCCCACCGCCGACCCGGGCTTTGCCGCGGCGGCTCTCGCGGCGCCGCTCGCCGGTTTGGCGCTGAGCCGCATGGCCGCGCCGGTCGTGTTCGTGCAGATAGGCCGGGCGGGCATGGCGGTCTTCACGACGCATGTGCTCTTCACGGCCGGAGCGCGGATCGCGCTTCTGAGGGCAGGTGTCGACTACACCCTGGTTCTCGTGGTCGCGGCGACCCTGGCCGGTCTCGCCGGTCCGCTGATGCTCGACCGCGCGCTCGTGGGCACGCGACCGGCAACGGGGCTCGGGTGGCGATGAGACGGCTTCTGGTCAATGGACGCTTCCTTGCCGCGCCGCAAAGCGCGGTGAACCAGGTCGCACAGTCGCTGACATGTGCCTTGGCCGAGGCCGGGCCGACCCGCGGCTGGAACGTGGTTCTTGCCGTGCCCGCCGATCTGGCCGGGCCCGCCCGTGCGCTCGGCCTCAGGCTTCGGGTCGCGGGGCAGGGGACGGGCGCCCTCTGGGACCAGCGGGTCCTGCCGGGGCTCCGGCGAGAGGGCGTGGTGGCGGGGTTCTTCAACACCGTGCCGCTCACGGGGCGCGGCTACATCACGCTCCTGCATGACGCGCATGTCTTCACGACCCCCGCCTCCTATCCCGCGCCGGTGCGTCTTTGGAGACAGGTGCTGGCGCGGCGCGCGGGCGCGCCCGGCAACCTCCTCCTGACCGTGTCGGAGCACGCGCGAGCCCGGATCGCCGCTGCGGGCATCGCGCCTGCCGAGCGGATCGGCGTGGTGCCGAACGGCCCCGGCCCGGTGGCGACGTCGCGTGCCGCTCCCGATGCCCTCGTCCGACTGGGTCTGAGCGACCGACCCTATTGCGTCGCGCAGGCAAGCCGCCTGCCGCACAAGAACCTCGACCTAATTCTGCGCGCGTTCTCGGACCCGCGCCTCAAAGGGGTCGATCTCGTGCTCACCGGCGGTCCGAGCGCAGGGCGCGACGGCGCGGTTCTGCGCACGGGGTTTCTCGATCTCCCGGACCTCGCGGCGCTCTATGACGGGGCGCTCGCGGTCTGTGTGCCTTCGCGGGAAGAGGGGTTCGGCCTTCCGGCGCTCGAAGCCATGGCGCGCGGCACCGTGCCGCTCGTGGCAAAGGCCGGGGCGCTGCCGGAGGTCGTCGGCCCCGCGGGGCGTGTCCTGCCGGTGGATGATCCGAGCGCCTGGGTCGAGGCGATCCTCGCCCTCCGGAACGCGCCGGAGCTTCGGGCGGCGCTTGTCGAGACAGGACGGCGTCGCGCCGCCGATTTCAGCTGGAGTCGCTCTGCCGAAGCCTGCCTCGATCTGCTCGACGGATGGGTTGTGTCGCCCCGGCGTTCAGGCCGGCTTTCCGGCCGCCTCGGCCGTCTGGGCGCGCTCCCCGGCGTCTGAGAATAGAGCGAGCGTGCCGCTCAGGCCCGCCATCGCGGTGACGCAGACGGCCCAAAGCAGCGTTGCGCCGAGCGAGACGGCCAGCCCCTGCACCAAGAGCACGTCGCGCAGCACACCCGCGCCGAGAGCGTAGAGCCCGAGCCACAGAGCGGCGCCGGAGAGCGTCACCGACAGATCGGCAGCACGCGCCCGGACCTGCCGCGCGCAGAGCCAGAGCCCGAACGCGCCCGCGAGGCACGCCACGCATGCCTGCGCCCAGGCCAGGACTGCACCCCCCGACGCGGCGAAGAGGACGCAGCAGATCAGCATCGCCACGGACTCCCCCACCGCCATCCAGAAATAGAGCCCTGTCCGGCCCGAGGCTGCCGCGACCGGCTCGACCAGCCCCGCGAGCGGCAGCGCGGCGGCGCGCAGCGACAGCGCGGGCAGGGCCAGAGCCGCCGCGGCATAGGCGGGACCGAAAAGCGCCTCTACCAAAGCCTCGCCGAACATCGCCACGGTGATCGCCGCCCCCCCGGCGAGGAACACCGTCGCCGCCGCCGCGTCGGCGAAGCGCAGAGCGGCGCCGCGACCGTTGCGGATCGCCTCTCCAAGACGTGACAGCGCGCTCATCCGCACCGCCTGCGCCATGATCTCGGGTCCGACCTGCGCGAGCCTCTGGGCGATCCGCCAAAGCCCGGTCTCGGCGGTCGAGAAAATGAGCGCCAGCGCGATATCCGCGCCGAAACCCGCGCCATGCTCGGCCATCCGCGCGCCGTAGAGCGGGCGGGCGTAGCGCAGCGCCTCGCGGAAGACGTGCCAGGACGGGCGACGAAGTGGGCCTCGCCGCACCACGCGCATCAGGGTCCAGGCGGTCAGCAGCGCCCGCGACACCCGCCAGACCGCCAGCGCGAGCACGCCCGGCCAGGCGACGAGAGCGGTCAATCCGATCGCGACGGCGACGAGATTGGCGTGCGCAAGACCGCCGTAATAGGTGCCCAGCCGCCCGTGCCGCGTCAGAACCGCCCCGGCCCAGCCGCTCAGCGCAACGAAGGGCTGCGCGAGCGCCAGAACCGGCAGGAGCCACGCAAGCTCGGGCGCGTCGAAGACCCGCGCGAGCAGCGGCGCGGCGAGGGCCAGCACAAGACCGCCCGCATTGCCCAGAGCGAGGAGCGCCCAGAAGAGCGTGGCCTCCAGACAGGCCTCGTCGCTCTCATCCGCGCCGTCGGCGGTGGCGAGGAAATGCCAAAGGCCCGAATGGGTCAGCAGCACGCCGATCTCGACGAAGGCCGCGGCCAGGGCAAACGTGCCGAAGACCTCGGGCGCCATGAGCGCCGCCGCCACAAGCGTCATCGCGATGCCCGAACCCTGCTGGGCGCCGAGCCCGGCCAGCGCCGAGGACAGAAGGGATGTGCCGCGCATGGTAGACCTGCCAGACCGAGTGCGCCTCAGTAATGGGCCGGTGCGCGTTAAGATAATCCTAACCAAGAGCGGGTCTGATCGGCCGGAGGATGTCTCCGGAGCCGGGCGTGGTGCAGGCGATCGAATTCAGAACGTCACGACAGAGCGGTGCGCGGGGCCCGATGCCCCGGCGCGCGCCCGTACACGCTATTGGCCCGCATGTCGCCCGCCCGATGCCGCCGACGCCCTGGCGCGATCTCTGGCGTTGGCGCTGGATGATTACCGGGATCGCGCTTGTCACGGCGATCTTGTTCGGCGGCTGGGCCAGTCTCTGCGCGCCGGTCTTCGAGGCGCAGGCGGTTCTTCTCCTCGACCCGCGGGAAGAACGGGTGATCGACGCGGCGGATCAGCTGATCGGCGACCTCAAGCTCTCTTCCGCCGTGGTGGAAAGCGAGCTTGCGGTACTGCGCGCGCCGCAGCTGATGCGCGACACGGTGGCAAGCATGACGCCCGAGGCGCTCGCCCCGCTTGCCGCGCCGCGCTGGCCCAGTCTTCTGGGAGCGCCGCCCGATACGATCACCGCAGCGGCGGCCGCCGAGCGCCTGTCACGCGGTCTCGTGATCGAGCGGCAGGGCGACGGCTTCGCCATCGCCGTCCGGCTGCGCAGCCCCGATCCCGCGCTCTCGGCCCAGGTCGCGAACCGGCTCGCCGAGACTTATATCGACGCGCAACTCACCGAACGGCAGCGCCGCGCGACGGCGGCGACCCGCTGGCTCGTGGCCCAGGTCGAGGAACGGCGCGCTCAGCTTGTCGCCGCCGAAGGGGCGGTCGAGCGGTTCAAGCGCCGCCAGCTTGCCGCAACCGGAACGTCGGTTTCGCTGCTCGACCAGCAGCTTGTGGAGCTGACCACCGCCCGCGCCGACGCTCAGGCCGCCATCGCCGACGGCGAGGCGCGCCTCGCCGAATTTGCCGAAACTGACGCGGTGTCCTCGGGTCAGGCGCCGGAACTGGCCGCGCTCCGGGCCGAACGCGCGCGTCTGGCGCGCGAGGACGCGGGCCTGGCCACCCGCTTCGGCCCAAGTCACGGTGAGCGGGTCGCGCTCGCCTCCGAGCTGGGCCGGATCGAGACCGAGATCGCCGCCGAACGGGTCCGGCTGCGCGAGAGCGCCGAGACCGATCTCGAGATCGCCCGCCGCCGCGAGGCGCGGCTTGCCACCGAGATCGCGGATCTCGAACGCGCGGTGGCCGACATGTCGGAAAGCGCGCTGCGTCTTCGGGAACTCGAGCGCGTCGCCGAGGCCGAGCGCGTCGGGTTCGAGACCGTGCTCGACCGGCTCGGACGCTCGCGCGCGCAGGTCGAGATGCAGCGCGCCGAAGCGCGGCTGATCAGCCCGGCCGTTCCCGAGCCATCGCCGACCGGTCCGGGCGCGGGGGTCCTGACCGGGGTCGGCGCCGCGCTCGGCCTGTCCCTGGGACTTCTCGCAGCCCTTGCCCGCGAGGCGCTGAGGTCGGGATTCGCCCGGGCCTCCGACCTTGAAGAGGCGACCGGGCAGCGCGTGCTTGCGGTGCTCCCGCGCCTGCCCCTCACGCGCCCCGGCGCCATCACAGCCGCTCTGGCTGGTCGCGGCGCCGGGCTCTTCGGCGAACGGATGCGCCAGCTGCGCGCGATGATGCCCGCCGGACCGCGTGGCCGGGGACAGGTTTTCCTCGTGACCTCGGCGCGGGAGGGGGAGGGCAAGACGACGCTGGCGCTCGCCTTGGCAGACGTGCAGGCGCGGACCGGCGCGCGGGTTCTCGCCGTCGATCTCGATACCCGCCGCGCCGCGCTGATCTCCGAGACGCTCGGGCCGGGCGCGCCGGACCTCGCCTTGCATCTGCGCGACACCGGTCCCCTGGAGGCCGCGCTCACGCGACCGCGGAGCGCCGTGTTCGACGTCACGGGACTGCCCTTCGACGAGGGGCTCCTGTCCGACCGGCTTCTCCGCGACCGCATCGCGATGCTCCTCGACCGTCTGCGGGCGCGCTACGATGTCGTCGTGCTCGACGCGCCGCCGATCCTGTCGGTGGCGGACGGCCTGACACTGGCGCCGCTCTGCGACGAGACGCTGTTTCTCGTGCGGGCCGAGGTCACGCCGCGCGCTTCGGTCCTGGCCGCGCTCGACGCGCTTGCGGGGGTCGGAGTGACGCCCGCCGGCCTGATCCTCGGCAGTGCCGATCCCGCGGCGGAGCCCGGTCGCTATCCTTCGGACGGGGTCGAGGCCGAGCGATGGGAAAACGTCGCCTGACGGGCCGAAAATCAAGAAATATTTAATGTTTACATAAAATTATCTCTAACCGGGGCGGCGCTTTGCGGCCTCTCCCGGTGCCGCTCGCGCCGGGTCTTCATGCGATCCCGGGGGAGACTGACATGACCCATTTCACCGAACCAGGCGCGGTTCTTCGCGCGCCCGGTCGCGCGCGCGGCCTGCCGCTTCTAAGTTACCGGCAGGGCGGCAAACGCCTCTCTGACCTCGTGCTGTCCATTCTTCTCGCGCCTCTAGTTGCGCCGCTCGTGGCCCTGTTCTGGCTCGCAGCTAAGGCGGATGGAGGCCCTGGATTTTTCGCACAAGACCGCGTCGGTCTCGACGGGCAGCGGTTCCGCTGCTGGAAGATCCGCAGCATGCATCCCGACGCCGAGCGCCGTCTGGCAGAGCTCTGCGCCACCGATCCGCACGCGGCGCGCGACTGGGACGAGAACATGAAACTGGCGCGGGATCCGAGAGTGACTCGCCTCGGTCGGGTTCTTCGCGCGACCGGCCTCGACGAGCTGCCGCAGCTCTGGTGCGTGCTTCGTGGGGACATGAGCCTTGTCGGACCGCGCCCGATCACCGCTCCGGAACTGGCGCGCTACGGGTCGGCGCGCGGGGCCTATCTGTCGCTTCGGCCGGGCATCACGGGGCCGTGGCAGGTCTCCGGGCGCAATCGCGTGGCCTACGGGACGCGCGTCGAGCTGGACGCGCGATATGCCCAGGACCTTTCGCTGGCGCGGGATCTCGTGATCCTCTGGCGCACCATCGGCACGGTCCTGCGCCGGACCGGGTGCTAGGCGATGCGGCTCGGTCTCGTCATCTGCTCCGCCGGTCGGCCCGAGGCGCTCGGCGCGCTGCTGATGCGCCTACGATCTCAAAGCGCACCGGCCGATCTGCTGGTCCTCTCGGTGACCGGGCCGGCGGATTTGCCCGAGGGATTGGTGCCGCCGGACGCTATCATCTGCACCGGCCCTCCGGGACTGGCGGCGCAGCGCAACCGGGCGCTCGACGCGCTGCGCGGGCAGGTCGAGATCGTGGCCTTTTTCGATGACGATTACCTGCCCGCGCATGACGCTTTGGACGGCATCCGCCGCGGGTTTCGCGCCTTTCCCGAGGCGTCGGGTCTGACCGGCCGCCTTCTTGCGGATGGCATCGGCTCGGGTGGTCTCGATCGCGCCAAAGCGGAGGCGCTCCTCGACCGTGACGCCTCTCCGCGCAACCGGCCCCGCGCGCTCGCGCGGCGGTTGGTGGGGCTCTATGGCTGCAATATGGCGTTCCGCATGGACGCGGTCGGGACGACCCGGTTCGACGAAGCGCTGCCGCTTTACGGATGGCAGGAGGACGTCGATTTCGCCGCCCGCGTCCCCGGCGAAAAGCTCGCGACGGACGCGTTCAGCGGCGTGCATCTGGGCTTGCGATCCGGGCGCGAGACCAGGGGGCTGGCGCTCGGCTACAGCCAGCTTGCCAATCCGGCCTATCTCTGGCGCAAGGGCTCGCTGCCCCTCGGGTTCGCGCTGCGGCTGATGCTGCGCTCTGTGCTGGCGAACCATCTGCGCGCGCTCCGCCCCGAGCCGTGGATCGACCGCGTGGCGCGCGCGCGAGGCAACAGGCGGGCCCTCGTCGATCTTCTGCGCGGCACCGCTGCGCCCGGGCGGATCCTCGATCTGCGATGATCCTCTCAGCCGCGCTGGAACCGGTCGAGCAGAGCGTCATGGGCGGCCTGACAGCGGGCGGCAAGACCGGGCGGCACAACGGTCATGTCGCCGCAGGGCTCGTCCTGCCCGGGCTCGATCCTCGAGAAGCGACCGCTTTTCAACGGATCGCCGCCGCCCGCGCGACGGCTGGCGGCGCTGCTGCGGTAATGGTTGCCGAGCGGCGGCGAGAGCGAAAGCCCCGCGCCGATCCGGCCGACAACCGCGTCGGGATCGCGGCGCAGCTCGGCCGTGCTCACGCCCATGCGCGCCTCTCGCGGGAAGCGGTCCCAATGCGTGCAGAGCCGTGTCACGCGCGCCGCGTAATAGCGCGCTGCGGTCTCGGGCGTAGCCCCTTCGCGCAACCCGGTCGCCGCGGCGAGTTTCAGGATCGAGGCGATGCTCGGTCCCGGAGCCCGCAAGAGCATGAGCGCGCGCGCCGTGTAGAAATCGTCCGAGACCGCGTCGTCCAGCCGGTCGTGCAGGACCTTGTCGAAGAGGTACGGCGCTCCGAGCGACAGACAGCCTCGTCGCGCCAGGTTGACCGCGAGAGCCGCCGGCGCCCCGGCACAGTCATGGCGCACATGGCTTTCGCCGTAGCCCGAGATCGCCGGATGCGACCCCAGCACATTGCCGAGCGCGGTCGTCGTCGCGCGCATATGGGACAGCAGGAGGATGCAGCGCGAATAGCGCGCCTGCGGCAGAACCTGCCGCGCCACCGTCGCGGCGGCACTCTTGGCGAGGGGGCGCAGCCGGGAGGGCTGAGCCGGGGAGAGCGAAGCGGGCATCGGCGGGCTCGAAGCGGTGTGTCGCAGGACATGGTAGCGAAGAAACAACCTATGCGAGATTTTTTGTCACATGGGTCGCGGAAAATCGCCGATAGGCCGCGCCAGGGGTCTGGGCAGTGACGCCGACGACACCTCTGGCGCTCCTGATCATGGTCCTTGCGCTCTGGCTCGGACCGCGGCGCGGGTTCTGGTTGGTGGCGGTCGCCTTGCCGTTCGGCAGCGCCGCGGCGCTGTCGGTCGGCGGTACCGGGACGTTGTCGCTGGCCGACGCCGCGCTGATCTCTCTGTGGCTCGCCTGGGGCCTGCGCGACCCGCGCCTGACCGGATTGAGCGCGGCGCTCACACCGGGGGCGCCGGGAACCGCGCTGATCGCGCTTCTTCTCTGGGCGGGGCTCGGGGCGATGATCCTGCCCGAGCTCCTTTCCGCCCGCACCGAGGTCTATGTCGCGGTCCAGCGGGAGGGCGCGGCGGTCTGGCAGCGCGTGCCGCTCGCGCCTGGGCCCGGCGCTCTCGGGCAATGCCTGCGGCTGGCCTTGTCGGTCTCGGCACTCCTGTTGGCGCAGCATGTGCTGCGGCAGGGCGGGGCTGCGCGCGGACCGCCCGTCGTGCTTGCCGCCGCGACGCTGATGCATGCCGCGCTGGCCGGCGCCGATCTTGCGAGCCACACGATGGGGATGCCGCATCTTCTCGATCCGCTCCGAAGCATGCGGGCGATGATGCTCGACAACCAGGTCGTCGGCGGGGTCAAACGGCTGGTCGGAGGCTTCCCCGAACCGGCGGGTTTCGCCTATTTCACCATCGGGCTCTACGCGTTCTGGCTGCGGCTCTGGCTGTCGGATCACGCGCCCCGCGGCGCCGGAGCGCTGACGCTTCTCTGCGGCGCGCTGCTCCTGCGCTCGACCTCGAGCGCGGCCTGGGCCTGCGGAGCGGTGGTCACCCTCTGGATCCTCGCACGCCATGGCCGCCCGGGCGTCGAGCGCGGACAGGCGGTCGTTCTGGCCTGTCTGCCGGGCGCGCTTGGTCTTCTGGTCATCGCCTGGCTCACGGTGCCGTGGCTTCAGGGGCTGACGGATCAGCTCCTGGTCCAGAAGCTCGCGTCGGTCTCGGGCGCGGAACGGCAGAGCTGGGCCCTGCAATCGCTGCGCAATCTCGTCGAGACAGGCGGTCTGGGCACGGGATTGGGCATGAGCCGCAGTTCTGGCTGGCTCTTTGCCTGTCTCGGCAGTCTCGGCGTCATCGGGACCGGTCTCTATCTGAAGGCACTGGCGCCGGTTCTGTTCGGAAGCCCCGATCCGTCACGGCCCATGACGGATGTCGTGATCCTGCGCGCGGCCCAAAGCGGCGCGGGCGCGATCCTATTACAAGCGCTGCTGACGCGGCCGCATCCGGATCTCGGGCTTTTCTTCGCAGTTCTGGCAGGAAGCGTGCTGGGTCTGCGGCAGCGCTCTATATAACATAACTCTCATTATCGGATTTTGCGTGTACGCGAGAGCGCGTTACCCCGAAGGGCGACTCATTTTAGAAAAAACGGTTAACTCAAGGGAGATCATGGCATGGGAGCCGTCCAAACGTAACTGAGCTTGAGAGCGCGCCGTAGAACTGAGGATTGGTGGCACGCAAAGGCGCCCGTCCGGGAGATGGTGCTGCTTTTGAAGCGCTCGAAATCTCACATCCTGCGCGGTCCGCCGGACTGCATTCGGTCCGACATCGGTCCTCAGTCCTTTGCCCGAAACGTCCGGGACTGGATGGTTGTTGTCGGCGCGAAGACGGCACGCATCGAGCCGGGATCGCCATGAGATGTCCCTGGTTCGGTAGACGCTTCGCCCCCTACCTGTAAACCAAGCGCCGGCACAAATTTAGCGGCAAACACTGAATACTTTGACAAACCTCAATCCAAGATCGGGTAGGTTTGCATTTACTCAATGCATTCGCTGCGTGATCGTGAGGCGACAGGGATGTTGCGAACGGCTTTGCGAGCACATCGAGGATGTGAGCGCTGATCTGTCGAACATCTTGACCAAGAACATGTTCGGGGGATGTCCCATTGAGCGTCACACGCGTCGCAATCGTTCAGAAACCCACTGCCGTCCTGGACCTCGCCGAGGGCGTTCGCCGGGCAGTCGGGCATATTGAGGACTGCGCGGCTCAGGGTGCGCAACTGGTTGTTTTCCCCGAGTCCTGGCTCACAGGGTACCCATCGTGGGTTTTCGGGATGGCGGGGTGGGACGACGCGAATGCGCGGCTTTGGTATCGGCGTTTTGTGGACCAGTGCCCGACCCAGGACAGCACGGAGCTGCAGCCCATTCGCGAAGCCGCCAATGCCGCCGGTGTCCTCGTGTCGCTCGGCTTCAACGAGAGGGCGGACGCGCGCGCCGGCAGCGTGTTCAACAGCATTCTGCTGATCGGTGACACGGGGCAAACCCTCAACCTTCACAGGAAACTCACGCCGACCCATACAGAGCGCAACATCTGGGCGCAGGGCGATGCGGCGGGCCTCAGGGTGGTCTCCACGAATATCGGAGAGATTGGCGGGCTGGTCTGCTGGGAGCACTGGCACCCTCTGGCCCGCCAGGCGCTGCATGCGCAGAACGAACAGATACACCTGGCCCTCTGGCCCGACATGCCCGAGGCACATGCCCTCGCCGCGCGGCACTACGCCTTCGAGGGCCGGTGTTTCGTGGCCGCAGCGGCGCATTACCTGACCGTCGACGACGTGCCGGAGGAATTGCTTGAGGGCTACGCCACGGGGCTCGACCCGAACTGCCGCGCGTCAAATGTGCTCTTCCGGGGGGGAAGCGGTTTCGTGGGGCCGAACGGGGAATGGCTCAAGCCGCAACTGTTTGATGAGCCCGGTCTGATCATCGCGGATCTCGATCTTGGCGAAACCGTTGGCTACAAGCACGATCTCGACGTTGCCGGCCATTACTCCCGAAACGATATCTTCCAGCTCTCGGTCGATCGCGCGCCGCGCCGGTCGGTCAATCTGAGTGATGGGGCCGAGACACGGCCGGGTTCCAGCGAACGGGCGTCCTGAGAGATGGCGCAGATTCTTGAAGCCGCGGGCATGATCTCTCTCGCTCTGGGCGGCTTGTCGGGCTTCGTGATGCTGGCCGTTGTCGATTATCCCGACCTGATCCGGAAGCTCGGCATCGTGGATACGAGGCGGGTGCGTCAGGTGCATCTCGACTGGATCATCATGGGCCTGGTGATGGTGGCAGTTGCATTGGCCGCACCCGACCTGCCCGCCCCCGCCGTCTACGCGACGCTGTTCGGCGGTGTGGTGAATCCCGCCACCTTCATCCCGATGGCCTTCTCGAGGACGGCATCCGAGCATCCGGCCTTTCGCGCGATCTCCATGATCTCGTTCATAAGCCTGAACGTGGGCCTGGTCTGGGCTGCCTGCCACGTCGTTCTTGCGTCCTGACAGCGGGTCGCACCGACGCGACCTGAGGAGCCGATGTCAGGGCTTCGGGCACCGAAACACGGCTCCTGCCAAACCGTTTGAGATTTCGTCCCACACCCGGAGGCACCTCTGGGCGGACCTGCATGCGTTTCCGGGATTGGCCCGTGGCCGCGGCGCAGGTCAGGTTTTTCACCTTGAGATCAGTCAAAGTGATGCCGGTGTGGTTCGCTATTTTATCAAACCCTCTGCACCGTAGCATGACCTTGAACGAGCGAAGTGACTGAGAAGGATGTTGGAGTTGACGTTCAATCAACCCTTGGGTGGAAACACGATGCCGCGATTTGGCGGCCCGGCCACCATGATGCGGCTGCCAAGCCAGGACACCGCGAGCGGACTGGACGCCTGCTTCGTCGGCATCCCAATCGACATCGGCGCCTCCAATCGACCGGGAACCCGGTTCGGGCCGCGC
Source organism: Litorisediminicola beolgyonensis (assembly GCF_042679605.1). Classification (NCBI taxonomy): domain Bacteria; kingdom Pseudomonadati; phylum Pseudomonadota; class Alphaproteobacteria; order Rhodobacterales; family Paracoccaceae; genus Litorisediminicola; species Litorisediminicola beolgyonensis. The sequence continues at coordinate 34,491 of NZ_JBHTMU010000018.1, read as the reverse complement.
CAGATCCGTGCGGAGTCGGCCATGATCCGGCCCTACAACATGGCGACTCGGGCAGCGCCCTTCGACAAGCTCCAGGTGGCCGATGTCGGTGACATACCGATCAACACCTACAATCTCGAGGCCAGCCTCGAGATCATCACCAACGCATACATCGACATTCTGGCGCATGATTGCATTCCGTTGACCCTTGGAGGCGACCATACGCTCACCCTGCCGGTGCTGCGCGCGATGGCGCGAAAGCACGGACCCGTCGCGCTGATCCATGTCGATGCGCACTCCGATACGAACGAGCACATGTTCGGCGAGAAGATCGCGCATGGAACGCCGTTCCGGCGGGCCTTCGAGGACGGGCTGCTTCAGAACGACAAGGTGTTCCAGATCGGTCTGCGCGGCACGGGCTACTCTCCGGACGATTTCGACTGGGGGCGGTCGAAGGGCTGGACAGTGATGCAGGCCGAAGAGTGCTGGGGCAAGTCCATGAGCCCGGTGATGGACGATATCCGACGCCGGATCGGCGACCACCCGGTTTACCTGAGCTTCGACATCGACAGCCTGGACCCGGCCTTCGCTCCAGGCACCGGCACGGTCGAGATCGGCGGCCTGACGATCTGGCAGGCCATGGAAATCATCCGTGGAACCCGCGGGCTCAACCTCGTGGGCGGAGATCTTGTCGAGGTCTCACCTCAATACGATCCAAGCGGAAACACCGCGTTGATAGCAGCAAACCTGCTTTTCGAGATGCTGTGCGCCCTTCCAGGTGTCTGATCACATCCAACAGGAGAGAAAGACAATGACGTTCAAGACCTTCAATCGCCGCACCATCCTCAAAAGCGGGGCCGTGCTGGGTTCGCTGGCGGCTCTCGGCGCGCCGTCCATCGTCAGGGCGCAGGACCGCAGCCTCAAAGTCGGCACCTACGGGGGATATTTTCAGGAGTCCTTCGACACCCATATCTACCCGGATTTCACCGCCGCGACCGGCATCGCAGTCGAGTCCATCGGCGAGCCCACGGGCGAGTCGTGGCTGGTGCAGTTGCAAGCCGCAGCACGGGCCAACCAGGCACCGGCCGACGTGTCGATGATGGCGCAAGTCGTGCGGCTCAAGGGGGCCAGCTCGAAACTTTGGGCGGGGCTCGACCCCAAGGCGATGCCGAATATCTCGAACCTGCCGGACCATTTCGTTTCGACCTACGAGGACGGCACGGTGAGCGGCGTCGGCGCGGTGGCCTGGTATATCACTCTCGTGACCAACACCGATGCCTACCCCGAGGCGCCCAGCTCCTGGAACGAGCTGTGGAACCCGGCGAACGAGGACAGGCTCGGGCTCATCTCGCTGATCACGACGTCCTTCCTTCTGGAGATCAGCGCGAAGACCCATTTCGGAGGCACCGACATCCTCGACACCGAGGAGGGCATCTTGCAGGTGATGGACAAGCTCGGTGAGGTGCGCCGCAACGTGCGCCTGTGGTACCGGGACGAAGGGCAATTCCAGCAGGCGCTGGAGACCGGTGAGATCCCGATGGGCCAGTACTATCACGATGTTGCCGGTCTGGCCGCCGCCGATGGCAAGCCCGTCCGCTCGACCTTCCCGTCCGAAGGCGGCGTGCTCGATTCCGGCTCCTGGTGCGTTTCGAAGGCCTCGACAAAGATCGAAGAGGCGCAGGTCTTCATCGACTACATGTGCCAGCCCGAAATCCAGGCAAAGCTGGCGCGGAACGTGGGAACCGCGCCGACCGTCAATCGGGAGCTGACCGACCTGACCGACGAAGAGTTTGCTGCGGTCTCCAGCGATACCCCGCCGATCCTTCCCCGCTACGACATCTACGAGGAGCGTGGCGATTGGCTGAACCAGAAATGGGCCGAGATGATCGCCGGCTGACCCACCCCGAAACGGGCCTCCGCACCGGCTTTACGCGCCGGTGCGGACACAGACCGATGCAGGAACGCACATGACCCAGGTAAGCCTTCGCAATGTCACCAAGAGGTTCGGGACGTTCACCGCCGTGGACGGCGTGAGTGTCGACATCCCCGATGGCAGTTTCGTCTGCCTGCTCGGGCCATCGGGCTGCGGAAAAACCACGCTGCTGCGCATGATCGCCGGGTTGGAAGACCTCAGCGAGGGCGAGTTGATGGTGGGCGGCCAGTCTTACGGCGAGGTCCCGGCGCACGAGCGCAATTTCGGGATGGTATTTCAGTCCCTGGCCTTGTTCCCGCATCTGAGCGTTGCAGACAACATCAGTTATCCCCTGAGGATCCGCGGCATATCCAAGGGCGAGTGCCGGGCCAAAGCGAAGGAGTTGCTGGAGCTTGTCCAGTTGTCCGGGATCGAGGATCGCCGGATCCACCAGCTTTCGGGAGGTCAGCGGCAGCGGGTCGCGATCGCGCGCGGCCTCGCCATCGACCCGCAGGTGTTTCTCTTGGACGAGCCTCTTTCTGCGCTCGATGCCAACCTGCGCGAGCACATGCAGATCGAGCTGCGCAACCTGCAACGCAAGCTGGGCGTGACGACCATCGTCGTCACCCACGACCAGCGCGAGGCGATGTCGATGGCCGATGTCGTCATCGTCATGCGGGACGGGAAGTTGCAACAGATCGGGACACCGATGGAGATTTACCGCAACCCCGCCAACGCATTCGTCGCCGGGTTCATCGGGGTGTCCAATCTGCTGAAAGGCATACTGGACGGGCGCAGATTTTCCCTGTCGGGTGCTCAGCTGGACCTGACCCCGGAGGATATCATCCCTGACGGCGTGGCGGGCCCGGCCGTGCTGTCGGTGCGGCCCGAGGATATCACCCTTTTCGCGGGTGCCGACGGCGCGGGTCCGCATGGCAGGGTGACCTTCATCCGGGATCTCGGGGCCAGCGTGGAAATCCTAGTCGACTTGGGCGGTGCCGAGGTGACGTCGATCTGCAGCCCCAAAAGTCGGCCCGACGTGGACATCGGCGACGAGGTCACGCTGGAAATTCATCCCGGACGCTCGAAGGTGCTGGCAGCATGACATTGCGCGGCAGAAATCTCTGGGCGCTTTATCCGGCGCTCGCGCTGGTCGTCTTCTTCCTCGTCCCCTTTGCGATCATGCTGGCGATCAGCTTCTTCAGGCAATCGTCGGGCGGTTTCTACGAGCCGGTTTTCACGCTCGACAATTTCGGTCGGTTCCTGTCGCCGTTTTTCGCCAAGGTCTTGACGGTCTCGGTCAGTTTCAGCGCCGGCGCCGCCGCGATCGCCGTGGCCATCGCATTTCCGTTCACCTACCTGCTCGTGCAGATGTCGGGGCGCGCGCAGGCGGTGGCGCTGGTGTTCCTGCTTTCGGTCCTGTCGCTCTCCGAAGTCATCATCGGCTTTTCCTGGTCGACGATCCTGTCGCAGACTGCGGGCATCGGCAACATACTCGCCGGTCTCGGTTTGATCTCTGAATCCCGCAGCTTTTCGCCCTCGTCCGGGGCCTTGCTGACCGCATTGGTCTATCTTGGGTTCCCCTACTCTGTCCTTGTGATCTATCCGGCCATGTCGCGCCTGGATCCGGAAATCCCGGAGGCCGCCCGGATGTGCGGGGCGTCACCGGTCCGTACCTTCTTCACCACGGTCGTTCCGATGATGCGCAACACGATCACCGGCGCGCTCATCCTCGTCTTCGTCTTCACCCTGGGCGCCTACATCCTGCCGCAAACCCTTGGTCGCCCGCAGGACTGGACCCTTTCGGTGCACATCACCGATCAGGCGGTGTTCCAGTCCAACCTGCCATTCGCATCGGCCATGTCGATCTTCCTGCTGCTCGTCTCGCTTGCGCTGGTCGGCCTTTCGATGCTGCTCGGACAGACGGAGACGAAACGATGACCCGCGTGCTGAAATCGATCTTCGTGGCCCTAGTCTTCTCTTTCCTCGCGGCCCCGATCATCGTCGTGTTGGGCGTGTCGCTGAACCAGCCGAAACGGCTGCTGTTCCCGCCCGAGGGGCTGTCGCTCAGATGGTACGGCGCGCTCTTTCGCGAAAGCGACTGGCTGGGCGCCTTGCAGAACTCGCTCATCATCGCGACCTGCGCGGCCCTTCTGGCGGTTTCCCTCGCGCTGCCGCTGGCCCTCCACGTCTGGAAGCGCAAAGGCTGGATGGCGCGTGCCCTCTATTCGCTTGGCGTCGCGCCCTTCATCCTGCCGCCGGTGATTTCCGCGCTCGGCTTCATGATCTTCTGGATTTCCACGGGCTTTTACGGGCGGATCGAGGCGACGATCATTTCGCACGCGATCTTCTTGGTCACGCTGCCGCTGGTGACGATTTCGCTGGGGCTTCAATCCGTAAACGAAGAGCTGCTCGAGGCGGCGCGATCCATGGGAGCGGATGCGCGCACGACGTTCCGAACCGTCACCTTTCCGCTTGTTCGGCCCTATCTCGTCTCCGGCTTTGCCTTCGCATTCGTGCTGAGCCTGAACGAGTACATCATCTCCTACATGGTCTCCGGCTTCACCGTAGAAACGCTGCCGATCAAGATCTTCAACTCGCTGCGCTACGGCTACACTCCGATCATGGCGGCCGTTGCCGTCAGCTTCGTGGCCCTCGCGGCCATCGTCTTCGGCCTGATCGCACGGTTCGGCGACCTGCCCCGCCTGCTCGGCGCGGAAAGGGCTTCGCGATGACCGTCGACGGGCTGAGGATTGCGCTCTGGCAAGGCGGCGGCACCAGCGGTGCCGTTCGGGACAATCTCGACGAGATCGCCATCCGGGCCGGTCAGGCCTCACAGGAGGGCGCGGGCCTCTTGGTATTCCCCGAATGCTTTCTGACCGGCTACGTCACCAAATCCCCTCATGACATCGTCGAGGATGTCACCGAAAACGTGACCGCGCGGCTCGCTCGGATATCGCGCGAGACCGGCCTTGCCCTCGTCGTTGGCAGCTATGCCAAATGCAATGGGCGGCTTTCGAACGCGGCTTTCGTTTTCGATCCGCAAAAAGGGCTGATCGGCACCTACCGCAAGCAGATGCTTTACGGGGACTGGGAAAAGGGCATCTTCCAGCGTGGCACCGCGCCTTTGACCTTTACCTTCCGGAAATGGCGGATCGGCCTCCTGATCTGTTTCGATGTCGAGTTTCCCGAGACCGTGCGCCATCTCGCCCGCCAGCAGTGCGACCTGATTGTTGTGCCCACCGCCCTCATGAAGCCCTTCGAACCCGTGGCGCAACACCTGATCGCCACGCGCGCGCTGGAAAACCAAGTGTTCGTAGCCTACGCCAATCGGACGGGAACCGAGGGCAGTCAAACCTATCTGGGGCAAAGTACCGTTGCGGGGCCGGATGGAAAGACGATTGTCGCGGCGGAAGGCGCGGAGGAGTGCCTTCTGCTCGCCGACCTGTACCCTGGAGGCATCGCCCTAGCGCGTGCGGACTTCGTTTATCTTGACGAAATCGGCCTATGACCGGTGCATTTCGAGAACGGTGTCGATGAACTTGCGCACGGCGCGGCCCTGGCGGGGTGCCTTCTTGTAAACAAGCTCGAAGGAGCAGCCATACCCTGCTTCTGACAGCGGCAGCCTGCCCAAAACGCCTTGTTTCACCCAGTGATCCGCAAAGTGATCGGGCAGAAACCCTATGAACTTCCCGCTCCGGATCAGGATCAGCTGCGGTTCGATCTCATAGACGATCGCCTTGACGTTGCGCAGACCCAGCTGCCCATGCATCCGGTCGCGCCAATAGCCGCGCCCGACCACGTCGAACCCGGCCAGATCCTCGACACTGACGCTTTCGATGTCTCGTCTGGCCAGAGGATGTGACATCGCGAAGTAGAGGGAGTGCGTCTCGTGATAGAGTTCCTCGTAGGTCAGGCCCGCAAGCTTGTTTGGAAAACTTCCGACACCGACGTCGATCAGGCCGTCGTAGATTCTCTGAAGCAGGTCTTGCGGTGACAACTGCCTCACTTCCAGATGGATGCCGTTTGGTGTGCCGAAGTAATGTCCAAACGTCTCGGAGAGGCGCGAGCTTCCATCCGTTGCGATGGCATCCACGATACCCACGCGAAGCGTGCCCACGAGTTTGCCGCGCAGCGTGCTGACAGATTCCGAAAAGCCGTCGATGCTTGCCAGAAGCTTTTGCGCTTCGGCATGTACGATCTGGCCCTTTTCGGTCACCCGGAAGCCACCGCGCCCCCGCTGACACAGGGTGCAGCCGAGGCGTTCTTCGAGGGCGGATATGTGATTGCTGATCGTGGACGGGCCGATGTTCAACTCTGTCTGCGCCGCCGCAAAGCCACCATGGCGCACGACCGCGTCAAAGACGCTCAGGAGTCGAAGATCAGATCCGGCCAATCGCATGATAGTTTGATAAATCCCAACATAAACTCTGGTCAATCCGAGAAGAATGGAACGAACCGGCCAGGCTGTGGGACGAACCGAACAAGTTCACTGCCGGATGGGACCGGCATTGTAATCGGGCGCGTTTACGGACCCCGCGAGCTTGGCCAAGTGATGCCGATTATTTCGACAGGCGCTCACCGCATCGCTTTCGGCAGGTCGGACCCAAGAAATGCGAGCTGATCAGCGCGTGCACGCAGCCGACTTTTTTTGCGCATCGTAACCACGGATTGCGCCTACTCCTCGCTCAGGCCGCCAGAGGACGGCTCTACCGAAACCTCGAACCGCAAGACAAGTCGCCCGGTGACGTCACCGGCGGCGAGCCGCTCCAGCCCCTGGTTGACCTGCGCGAAGGGAAGGACGTCGATGGCCACTGAGGGAGGATGTTCGGCGGCGAAGTGCAGATAGTCCCGCAGGTCCGCCCGGGTGCCGACGGAAGAGCCCATCACCCGGTGACCTCCGTTGATGAGCCACATTGCCGAAAGCGGCACGGGCTCTTGAACAAGCGCGACAAGGACGATCTGGCTCAGCGGGTTGACGACGCCGGTGATCAGCTCCCAGACCGTCGCGGTCGGAGCGAAGTTGACAACCACATCCGCGCCGCCCCACGCCCGGATCGCTGCCGGGTCGTCGGGGCCGATGGCGATGCCCGCGCCCTGGCGCAACGCCTCGCGCCGCTTGCGGGGGTCCGGATCGACCACGGCCACCGCCAGCCCCCGGGCCAGCCCGATCGAAATCGCATATTGGCCCAGCCCGCCCGCACCGACGATCAGCAGGCGCTGGCCAGGCTGGATGTCGCAGCGGCCCAGGGCCGACCACGCGGTCAGTCCCGCGCAAAGAAGCGGCCCGGCAGCGTCGGTTGCAATGGCATCGGGGATCTCGACCGCAAATTCCGTTTCGAGCAACGCATATTCCGCAAAGGCTCCGGGCGCATCTATGCCACGGGCCTTCTGATGTGGGCAATAGTTCTCCTTGCCGCGCAGCGTCGGATCGCTGGCCGGGTCGGCGGAATAAAGCCATGGCAGCGCAACCCGCGTGCCTATCGGAAGAGGCCCGCCCCCCGCAACGATGCGCCCCACGCCTTCGTGCCCGAGGCAGAGCGGGAACACATCATCGGGCAGGGGCTCTTCGCCCAGTTGCAGATGCAGGTCGGAATGGCAGATTCCGCAGGCCTCGACCCGCACAAGGTATTGCCCCGCGGACGGGCTGGGCACAGGCACCTCGCGGATGTCCAGCGCCGCGCCGGGGCGGTCGCAGAAAGCCGCTTTCATCTTGGCGGGAAGACCAGTCATCGTGTGGGGGTTTCCGGATTCATCCGCATTACTCCTCATGTCGAGCGAACGACGCCCTCAGCCCCTTGGAGGCGCGGACATGGTCCAAGTCCGTGCTGGAAAGCACGGGCCGCGGCGGTCACAGGCCGTGCACCGCCTTGACCTCGGTGAAATCCTCAAGCCCCAGCAACCCGCCTTCGCGCCCGTTGCCCGACTGGCCATAGCCACCAAAGGGGCTGCCGTAATTGTGCGGGGCCCCGTTGACATGCACCATGCCCGCGCGCAGCTGCCGGGCCACCCTGCGCGCACGCGCGCTGTCGCCGGTCTGCACATAGGCCGCTAGTCCATAGGTCGTGTCATTGGCCAGCCGGATCGCCTCGGCCTCGTCTTCGAACGGGGTGATGGTCAGCACCGGGCCGAACACCTCCTGGTGCCAGAGGCGCATGTCGGGCGTCAAATCCGCAAAGACGGTCGGGCGGGCATAGTGCCCGGTGTCGAAGCCCTCGGGCTTGCCAAGGCCGCCCGAGATCAGACGACCGGTATCCTCGATGCCTGCCTGGATCAGCGCCTGGACACGGTCCCATTGCAGACCCGACACCAGCGGGCCGATATGCGGCCCCTCCTGCCCCGGGTCGCCGACCTCTGTCGCCTCTGCCGCCGCGCGAACCAGATCGACCACTTGGTCATAGACCGACCGCTCGACGATGAGCCGGGTCGGCGCATCGCAGCTTTGGCCGCTGTTGTTCATGCACTCGGCCACCGCTCCCGCCACGCGCTCGGCCAAGTTGCAATCGGCGAAGACGATGTTGGGATTCTTGCCGCCCAGTTCCAGCGTCACGCGCTTGACGGTGTCTGCGGCATCTCGGGACACTGCCGCCCCCGCGCGGGTCGAGCCGGTGAAGGACATCATCGCGATATCCGGGTGCCGGGACAGGGCGGCGCCGACCTCTGGACCGGTGCCGTTCACCAGATTGAAGACGCCGGCCAGCAGCCCTGCGGCATCGAGCATCCGCGCGAAGATCATCGCCGAAAGCGGCGCGATCTCGGACGGTTTCAGCACGCAGGGGCATCCGGTGAGCAGCGCCGGGATGACCTTGAGCGCGATCTGGTTCACCGGCCAGTTCCAGGGCGTGATCAGTCCGACGACGCCGATGGGGTCTCGCATGAGAGTATCGCCATTCGGCAGGTGCCATTCCCAGTCCAGCGCACCGAGCGCGTCGAGAAACCCCTGGGTGTGGCCGATGCCGGTGTCGGCCTGCTGCTCTCGGGCCATGGTGATCGGTGCGCCCATCTCGGTCGAGATCGCACGGGCCATCTCCTCGTAGCCGTTCTTGTAGATCTGCAAGAACCGCTCGACCGTTGCGCGGCGCTCCGACAGGGGCGTGGCCGCCCAGCCGGGAAAGGCGGCGCGCGCTGCGGCCACCGCACGATCGACATCCGCCGCGCTGCCGAGCGAAATATGGGTCACCGTTTCCTCGGTCGCCGGGTTCTCGACGGCAAAAGGATTTGCGGCAAGTGGCGGCACCCAGGAGCCGCCGATATAGAACAGCGAATGGTCCATCAGAGGTCCTTGTCCCTGAGCCAGGTTGTGATCAGTTCGGTCAGCCGCGCGCCCGAGAAGGACGGGAAATGCCCGCCATGCACGATGCGCACGGGTAGCCTGAGCAGCCGCCGCATCGAAGCGACGTAATCGGCGGCATCCGAGTGGTAGGTGTCTTCGATGAGCGGGCCGTCATAGACGATGTCGCCCGAGATCAGGATGCCGGTCTGTGCTTCCCACAGTGCAATGCCACCCGGGCTATGGCCGGGGGTGTGGATCACTTCGAACCTGCGATCGCCAAGGTCGATCACGTCGCCGTCCGCCAGGAGCCGCGTCGCCGGCGCTGACGTCACGGCGTAGGTCGTCGATTGGTAGGCCACGTCCGGAAGCGCGTCGAAGATGTCGTCCGTCACATAAGGGTCGGCAAGCGTCGCCCTCCGCGACGGAGTGGCAAGGATGTCCGCCTCCGCCTCGTGACACAGGCGGCAGGGAAATTCGTGGTGACAGCCGATATGGTCGAAATGCGTGTGGCTGGCCACCGCGTCAAGCGGGCGTTCGCTGACCAGAGGCACCCATTCGCGCAGCGACACCACGCCCATGCCACTGTCCACCATCAAGTCCCGATCCCGCCCCCGCACATGCCAGATATTGCAGCGGTAGAACTCCTGGATATGCGGCTCGTCGATCCAGGTGATGCCATCTCCAACCGAGCGCTGGCGATACCAGTCTTTCGGAGGGATCCGCATTACGCGGCCTCTTTGGGAAAGATCACCGGATGGCTGCCGAAAAGCTCGACCTCGTCGCCGGGGCGCAGGGCAATGCGCTGCGGCAGATGGGCAACCAGTTCCAGGTCCGGCGCACCGAGCGGGCGAAAATGGCAGCGTTGGTGCGCCCCCAGGAACGACGCCTGCGCCAACCGTGCGCGGCCGAGGCTGAAGTCTCCCTCAAGACCGATATTCTCGGGCCTGAGGCAGAGCGTTCCACTGCCTCCGACCACGGCGATAGGCCCCAGGGCCGAGTTGGCCGCCCCCTCCCCCGCCTTTATGTCGATGCGGTTCATTTCCCCCATGAAATCGGCGGCAAACGGGGTGCGCGGGCTCAGATATACCTCTTCCGGCGTGCCGCAATGCTCGATCCGCCCTTGGTTCATCACGACGATGCGGTCGGCGATGGCCATGGCCTCTTCCTGGTCGTGGGTTACGTGCACGAAGGTGGTTCCGACGCGGCGCTGGATCTCCTTCAGCTCGTCCTGCATCTGTCGGCGCAGCTTGAGGTCCAGCGCGCCGAGCGGCTCGTCCAGCAGCAAAACGTCAGGATCCACCGCCAGCGCGCGCGCCAAGGCCACGCGTTGCCGCTGCCCGCCCGAGAGCTCATGCGGGCGGCGGTTCCCCTTGTCGGCCAGCCCGACCATCTCCAGCATCTCTTTGGCCTTCTCGCGCCGGGCGGACTTGCCGAAACCGCGCGTCCTCAGGCCGAAAGCAACGTTGTCGAGCAGACTCATGTGGGGAAACAGGGCGTAATCCTGGAACATCGTCGTTGTCGGGCGCTCGCGCGGGCCGACATGTGTCATGTCCTTGCCGCCGATCCCGACCCGCCCTTTCGTGGGCGTGAAGAAGCCGCCGATGATCGACAGAAGCGTGGTCTTGCCGCAACCCGACGGCCCGAGCAGGACGATGAATTCGCCGGCCTTTATGTCCAGGTCGATGCGGTGCAGCGCGATGAAGGAGTTGAAGCGGTGCTCGACACCGGTGATAGAGACATCGGCGGTCATTTGGCCCTCTTTCGGAACAACGTGAGTTCCAGCGCGACGACGGTGACGATGGAAACGAGAAAGACGAGAGAGCCCACCGCGTTGGTCTGTGGCGAAAGGCCCGAGCGCAGCATCGACCAGATTTCGACCGGAAGGGTCACGTCGAAGCGCGTCAGAAGAAAGGCGATGATGAACTCGTCCCAGGAGAAGGTGAACGCCAGGAAGAAGGCGGCGGCGAGCGAGGGCAGCAACATCGGCGCCGAAATCAACCAAAGCACCTGCCACTCCCGCGCGCCAAGATCGCGCGCCGCTTTCAGCGCGCTCTTCTGGTGCTCTCCGATCGACGCATAGACGATGGCAAAGCAAAGGGGCAGGTTGATGACCACATGGCCGATACCTGTTGCGACGAGAGAGGGGCGAACGCCGATCTCGCCGAACATCTGAAGCAGGCCAAGCGCCACGATCAGGTAGCTCACGGTCATCGGCGCGATGAGGGCCCCACGCATCAGCGCCGATCCCGGCAGCACGGCACGGGCGAGACCCGATGCCGCGAGAAAGCCCAGGACGAGCGAAACAGCGGCCGAGACCAGCGCCACCAGCAGCGAGTTCAGCAGCGCCTCCATCAGCGCACGGTCCGACAGAACCTTGCCGTACCATTCGAGCGTTGCGCCCTTGAACGGCGGCACTGGCAGGCGGCCGTCCTGGAACGAAAAGACGACCAGGACCACCACCGGCAAGAGGATGAAGGCGAAGAGCGCGATCAGGTAGAGCCAAGACAGAAGGCGCATCACATCCGCTCCATCTTCAGCCAGCGTGCCGAGGCGGCGTAGGCGAGCGTGACAAGGGCCATCAGAACGACCGAAAGGGCGGACGCCATGGGAAAGTCGCCGCGTCGGCCCAGTTGCAGCATGATCAGTTGCGGCAAGCTGAGCTCGTTGTTGCCGCCAAGAATTTGCGGAGTGATGTAGTCGCCGATGCAGAGCACGAAGGTCAGAAAGGCCCCGGTCATCACCCCAGGCAGCGTCAGCGGCAGGATGACCAACCGGATGACCTGCCAGCGCGACGCGCCCAGATCGGTCGCCGCCCTGGCGTAGTTCGGCGACAGCTGGATCAGGTTGGAATAGATCGTGAGCGTCAGCAGCATCACGAAGAAATGGACAAACCCCGTCACGGTCGCCGCACGCGTGGCCATGATCTGAACCGGCTCGGTCAGCACTCCGATCCCGAGCAGCGCCCTGTTCACGACCCCGTTCTCTCCCAACACCAGCGCCCAGGAATAGGACCGCACAACGTAGGAAGTCCAGAACGGCAGCACCGCGATCAAGAGAGCCATGCGCTGCCATCGCGCCGGCACGCGGGTGGCGATGATCCAGGCCAGCGGCCATGCCAGCAACACGGACAGCACGGTCACCGTTGCGGTGATCTCGAGCGATACGAGGATTCCTCGCCGCAGGGACGGATCGGTGAAGATGCGGACATAATTGCCCAGATCGTAGCTTTGTACGATCTCTCGCCCCTCAAGATGCGCAAGGCTCAGAACCGCCATGCCCAGAAAGGGCACGGCGAAGAACACCAGCGTCCACAAGAGTGCCGGGGCGACAAGCGCCGCCCCCTCACGTTTTTCGCGTCGTTCGCTGGTCATCTTGCGAGTCTCTGATCCGGAATTTTCTGGGCGCCTCAGTTCTGAAGCATCTCCGTCCAGAGGTCCTGCATCGCCGCATCGGTATCGGCATCCGGAACCGGGTAGAGTTGGGCCCGCGTCAGGTAGTCGGCCTGGTCATCCCAACGCAGGACGGCCTTCTGCTCGGCAGTCAGAACATCGCCTGCGGCCTTGTTCGCAGGCATGCCCCAATAACACGAAGAGGTCGCAAGGCGCGCCTGCCCTTCCGGCGAAAGCACATATTTCACGAATTCCGCGGCGAGCTCCGGCTTCTCGGTCCCCTCCACGATCGCGAGTGACTGGGCCCAGAGCAGCCCACCCTCTTCAGGGATTGCCCAGTCGAGATCGGGGTTTTCTGCGTTCAGCACGGCTGTCAGCCATTCGCCGCCCCCAATGAGAATGTCGACTTCCCCGGTCGCAAGCGCCGTCTGGCTGCCCACCACATCCGACACCTGCCTGGACACGGCCTTCAGGCTCATCAGCGGATCACGCAGGCCGTCGAGCGCGGCGGCGTCAAGATCGGCAGTATTCACGCCAGACTGAAGCCCGACAAGGCCAAGCACCGGCAGGTAATAGTCATAGATGGCGATGCGCCCGTCGTATTTGCCAGACCACAACGCCGAGAGAGAGCCCATCTCGGCCGGATCGACCGCGGCCTTGTTGTAAGCGATGGTGTTGTAGCCGAACTTTTCCACGGCCGCATAGACTGTGTTGTCGACCGTGACGTGATCCTCGAGCCTGACTTCGGGGAAATAGCTGTCCAGCGGGGCGACGCCCTCCGGCAGCGGCGCCAACAGACCCCGCTCGACCGCGCGGCCGACGTCGACGGCGTCGATCACCATGACATCCCAATCGCCGGGCCGCGATTGTTCTAGCAAGGTCAGGCCCGCGGCAGTGCCCTCGTATTCCTTGACGTTGACGCGCACGCCATGGGCGTCCTCGAAGGGCTGCAGAAGCTCAGCGTCGGCGTGGTCGCACCAGATCAGCGCGTTAAGATCCTCGGCTTGCACCGCCGGAGCAACACCGACAACCAACGCAGCGGCAGCACAACTATGCTTGAACATATGACCTCTCCTGATGGATTCTTCGGCGCTTTCATACGCCGTGCAGAAAAAAGTTGAACGCAGTCATTTTTATAGTCAATGATAATTTTACACTCGACTATGGAGTTTTCAGGCATGGGTTTAAGAGAACGGCAGAAAGCGTCGCGAAAACGGGCAATCGTCGAGGCGGCCAGCAAGCTGTTCAAGGATGTCGGTTACGAGGCGGCGCGAATCGACGCCATTGCGGAACTCGCAGAGGTCTCGGTTGGGACGCTTTACAACTACTTCCGAAGCAAGGCTGACCTGCTCTTGGCGATCGTCTCGCTCGAGGTCGAAGAGGTATTGCATCAGGGTCAGGCCGTGCTGGAGGAGGAGGCGCGCGACGCCTCGGATGCGGTGTTCCGGCTGGCGGCCATCTACTACGATCACTCGCTGGTCTATCTGACAAAGGAGATGTGGCGTACCGCCATGGCTCTGGCGATCCAGCATCCCGACACGCCGTTCTCCGACCGTTACCGGATGCTCGACGCGGCACTGGCGCAACAGGTGAAAGACCTCTGTGCTGCGTTGCGCGCGAGAGGTTACCTGAGTTCAAAGGTGGACACGGACGCTTTGGGTGACGTCCTGTTTCTCAGCATCAACGGACTGTTCACGGCGTTTACAGTGTCGTCAGAGATGTCGCTCGACGAATTGAAGGACACCGTTGCGGTGCATATACGCGCCGTCTGCCATTGAAGGCCGTTATCATGTAATACGGGTGCCGACAGCCAGCTGCGCCGCGCACCGTATGCGTCGCTGAGCCAGACCCTTTGAATTTGTCCCCGCGCGCCGCCTGAACTCCGATAGGATTTCAGATTTCGCGCGTGGACCAATTCAAAGGGGCCGACGCAACTTAGATGTTTTACATAAACCTCGATATCGTAGACGTGCTTTCAGATCCCAAGCTCGCTCAAGGCCCGCTCCAGCCCTGCGTTGAACCGCGAGGGTGCGAAGAGCGCGGCGCGCGCGATGCACGCGTCGGGATCGAGATCCCATGCGGCCTCTCGTTCGCAGCGCGCGACGAGATCTGCGAGTGCCTCGGCCCCGGGGCGGTCGAAGAACCAGCCGGTCTCGCCCTCGATCACGCTGTCGCGCACGCCGCCGCGCCCGTAGGCGATGACGGGACGTCCCGAAGCCATGACCTCGACCGGGACGATGCCGAAATCCTCTTCGCCGGGAAAGATCAGGGCGCGGCAACGGGCCATGAGCGCACGCAGCCGCGCGAACCCCACTGGCCCGAGCACCTGTGTCCTGGCGCCGGCGGTCCGGGCCAGCGTGCGCGCGGTGTGCTCGGGGCCGCCGGTCACGATGAGCGGCAGGTCGAGTTGTCGGAACGCCTCGATGGCGATGTCGGGCCGCTTGTAGGGGACCAGTTCCCCGGCCCAGAGATAATAGGCACCGAGATCCCGGCGCGGCACCGGCGCGAAGGCGGCGGTGTCGACCGGCGGGTGCAGGACTTGGGCGTCGCGGCGCCAGTATTTCCCGATCCGTTGCGCGACATGGGAGGAGTTGGCCAGGAACCGGTCGACCCGGGCCGCGCTCGTGACGTCCCAGCGGCGCAGGCCCGGGGCGAAGCCGTCATAGGCCGCGCGGGTCAGCGGGCCGGCATCGCGGCGATAGGCCGGGGCCTGGTCCCAGAGATAGCGCATGGGCGAGTGGCAATAGCACAGATGCGGCGCGTCGGGGCGCGGGATCACGCCCTTCGCAGGTCCGGCCTCGGACGAGATCACCAGGTTGTAGGCCGAGAGATCGAGCGCCTCGAGAGCGGCGGGCATGAGCGGCAGGTATTTCTGGTACAGCCGCCTTGCGAAGGGCAGCCGCGCGATGCGCGTCTCGGTGATCCGGTGCGCGCGCAGCGTCTGGCTGAGCCGCTCTGGTGCTGCGACATGGGTGAAGAGGTCGGCCTCGGGAAACCGGCGACAGAGCGCTTCGAGCACCCGTTCACCGCCCCGCATGCCGGTCAGCCAGTAATGCACGATCGCAACGCGCGGCGCGCGACCGGTGACGAGCGCCGGGGCTGCGGGCGCAAAAATCCGAGAGCCGTCAGCCATCGGGGCGCTCGCCGGAGAGCGTCCGGATCTCGAGAAGATCGCCGGGCAGGAGCGGCGTCTCGGGCGTCACATGGCGCGGTGTCTCGCGGCCCCTGCGCGGACCGGAGAGGAGAAACACAAGCGCGGATACGTCCTCCGCGGCGTAGAGAGACGCGCGCGCCTGCGCCTCGGCGTGGCGCAGGATCAGCTCTGCCAATGCGGCCCGAGCCTCGCCCAGCTCTGTCTCGCGTCTCAGGCGCTGATCGGCGCGGAAGCGCAGGCGGTCGCGGCGGATCTGCTCCACTGCGCGCTCGGCCCGGGCGCGCGCCTCGTCGATGTCGAGCATCCGGGCGGCGGCTTCCGTGGCGCGGGTCTCCGCCAGGACCAGCGCCGCTTCGGTGGTCAGACCCTGGTCCCGAAGCGCGCGGGCGCTGTCCCTCGCGGTCTCGGCGCGGAGGAGCAGCGCATCGAGGCCGGAGCGGTCCTGGTCGAGGCGGGTAATCCGGTCGGTCAGGGCTGCGCTTTCGGCGGCCCAGGAGGCCTCGAGCCGCGAAGCGAGGTCACGCTCGGTCGCCAGCTGCTCCGTTGCAGCGCGCAGAAGCGCTGGCAGACCGGCCCGTGCGGAGACCGGGATCTGCGCCCGCGCCTCGTGGGTGAGGGTCAGGTCACTCGCACCCGACAGTGCGGCCTCGAGCCGCACGGATCGGACAGTGTCCGTCGCGATGCGATAGCCGATCTCCGTGGCCCGCGCCCGCGCCTCATTGGCCGCAACAGCCAATTCCACGCGATCGACCGCGCGTCGCGGACCGCCCGCGAGCGCAAGTGCGGCGGCCACGGTGAGACCGGGGCGGAAGGCGATCGCGCCCGGCTCCTGCACCGCGCCCGCGACCACGACGGGGGCCGCGAGGTCGAGACCGAGCGTGGCCTGCGGTGACACGAAGAGGCCCGAGGTGGCGGCTGCCTCTTCGATCCGCGCTTCGGCGGCGTCGAGCGTCAGCCCCGCCAGCGCCACGCCACCGAGCCCTGGGATCCGGATCGCGCCGTCGAGATCGAGGGTCACGCTCTGCGGCGCGTCATGGCCGGTGAAGACCAGCGAGACCCGGTCGCCCGCGACGAGCCGATAGGCGTCGGCGACAGCGGGCGAGGCCAGAAGCGACAGGCAGAGACAGAGGATCGAGCGACAGTGCATGCGGGCCACGAAGCTCCTGCAACAGGACGGGTTCGTGGTGACGGTTGCATCAGGATGCTTAAGGGCCCGTTAACGCGCGCCCTGCCCCGCGGCTCAGCCGAGCGCGGAATTCAGCATCCGCACCGCGGTGATCGCGAGGAAGAGCGCGAAGACCCGCTTGATCCAGACCGTGTTGACGCTGTGGGCGATCTTGGCGCCGAGGGGCGCGAAGCCCACCGTGAAGGGCAGGATCACGGCGGCAGCGACGAGGTTGACGTAGCCCAGCGACAGGGGCGGCCGCCCCTCGACGCCCCAGCCGGCCCAGATGAAGCCCAGGACGGCCGGGACCGCGATCAGGATGCCGAAGCCCGAGGCGGTGCCGACCGCGCGGCGCATCTCGATTGAGAACGCCACGAGGATCGGCACCGAGAGCGTGCCGCCTCCGATCCCCATCAGCGCCGAGAACAGCCCGGTGACGTAGGAGATCGCGCCATTGACCAGGCGGCTTTCGGGCAGCCGGTCGCGCAGGACGAGGGTCTTCGGCAAGGCCATGTTCACCGCGACGATCAGCGCGAGAATACCGAAGACCAGCTTCAGCCCGCTGGCGTCGATATGGCGGGAGGCCAGACCGCCCGTCGCCGCGCCGAGGATGATGCCGGGCGCCCAGAGCTTCAGGAGGTCGCGGTCGAGCCCGCCGCGCCGGTCATGGGCGCGGGCCGAGGAGATCGAGGTGAATATGATCGTCGCCAGAGACGTGGCGACCGCCATGTGCATCGCGTTCTCGGGCGGAAAATCGGTCAGGGACAGGAGCCAGAAGAACATCGGCACCAGTACGATGCCGCCGCCCACGCCCAGAAGACCCGCGAGGATCCCGGCGATGATCGCGGTCAGAACGACGCCCGCGAGGATGATCAAGAGCTCTGGCGTGGTGAACTCGGCCATGTCGGTCCCTTCCTGTGCCGCTGCACAAAGAGCGCCCGCGCCGCCCGCGTCAAGCGCCGCTTGCTCTGCGCCGGTTCCTCTCTAGCCTTAGGGGCAGCGTCAAGGAGGCCATGGATGATCCGGAATATCTCGATTTTACTGTTGTTCCAGCTCGGAGGCGAAAGCCTCGCGCGGCTCTTCCAGCTCTCGGTTCCGGGGCCGGTGATCGGTCTTGCGGCGCTGTTTCTCACGTTTCTGGCGCGACCGGCGCTGGCCGAGCGGATGCGGGAGACGACGCAGGGGCTGTTGTCGCATCTGTCGCTGATGTTCGTGCCCGCGGGCGTCGGCGTGATCGCGCATCTCGACACGTTCGGGCGCGACGGTCTCGCGCTCGGCCTGGCGCTTCTGGCGAGCACGACGCTGGCCATTCTCGCGGGCGTCTTCGCCTTCCTCGCGGTCGCGAATTGGGTGGGGGCCGAGGATGCGTGATCCGATCCAGCTCTGGTCCTATCTCGCGCAGGAGCCGCTTCTTTGGCTGACGACCACGCTCGTCGCCTATGTCATCGCCGATTGGCTGGCCGACCGCGCGAGGCGCCACGCGCTGGCAAACCCGGTGCTCCTCGCGGTGATCCTGATCGGCACCGTCCTGACCCTGACCGGTACGCCCTACGCCACCTATTTCGAGGGCGCGCAATTCGTGCATTTCATGCTCGGCCCGGCGACCGTGGCGCTGGCGTTGCCGCTCTACGACAACCTCGCGCGGGTGCGCGCCTCGCTTCTGCCGATGGCGGCGGCGCTGTTCGCGGGCTCGCTGGTGGCGATCCTCTCGGCGCTCGGGATCGCGGCGGCGCTCGGGGTCGACGGGCGCACGCTTCTGTCCATCGCGCCGAAATCGGCCACCGCGCCAGTGGCACTCGGCGTTTCCGAGGCGATCGGCGGCCAACCGACGCTCACCGCCGTTCTGGTCATCCTGACCGGGATCGTGGGCGCGGTGATCGCCACGCCGATGCTGAACGCGCTCAAGATCACCGACTGGCGCGCCCGCGGCTTCGCCGTCGGCGTCGCGGCCCACGGGATCGGGACCGCGCATGCGTTCCGGGTCAACTCGACCGCGGGCGCGTTTTCCGGGATCGGCATGGGGCTGAACGCGGTCCTGACCGCGATCCTCGTGCCGCTTCTGGTGCGGGTTCTGATGTGACCGGACGCGGAGAGGCCTTGATCGCGCCCTGCCCGTGCCGCCATCGCGTGGTGCAAGCGAGCGCGCCCTGATGCGCAAGACAGAGGAGACCGAGCTGAGCACCACCGCCGATATCGACGCGCCCCCTGAGCGCCGCCGCCCGCGCCGTCTGCGCGCGCTGCTCGGCGCCGCGGTCGGACTGCTTCTTCTCGTCGGGCTCTTCGTCGCGACCGGGGCCGAGCTGTCGGGTCTGGTCGCCCCGCTGGCGCGCGTGCCGCTCTGGGGATACGGGGCGCTGGCGCTGGCCAATCTCGCCGCCGTGGCACTTTCGGCCAAGGGCTGGCAGCTGGTTCTGGCGCGCCTGTCGTCCGGCCCGACCCTCAGCGGGCGCGATGCGCTTGCCGCAACAGGCGGCGCGACGGTTCTGGGGCAGGTTCTGCCGCTCCAGGTGGCGATCCCGCTGATCCGAACGCTCTTGGCCCGCAGGCGCGGGATCGACGCGCGGCTGGGCGCGGGCAGTTCGCTGATCAACCAGACCTTCGATCTTCTGGGGCTCGGCGCGGTGGTGGCGGCGGTTCTGGCCTATGGCGCGACGCTCAGCGTCGCCGCCGCGGGGGCCGTCCTGATCGCCGCGCCGCTGGCTGTGCTCGCGCTTGTCGGCCCGATTGCCGCGACGCTCGGACGGCTGCCACGGCTTGGCGGTCTCCGGGCGCTCGGGCGGCTCGATTGGGCGCTCCGGGTGCAGCTCATGACGTTGAGCGTGCTGCGCATGGCCGCGATCGCCGTGATCTATGTGCTGCCCTTCCTGCTCTTCCGGCCGGGGCTCGATCCGCTGCCTCTGCTCGCGCTCTTCCCCTTGGTGCTGGCGCTGACCTCGCTGCCGATCCTGCCCGCGGGGCTCGGCGCCTTCGAGCTGAGCTGGGCGGGCGCGTTGGTGCTGCAGGGCGTCTCCGGCGCCGAGGCGGCGGAGCTGGCGCTCGCCGCACGGATCGCCGGGGTGATCGGGCTGATGCTGGTCAGCCCGGTCTTTCTCTGGGCGCTGGCCGCGCCGCGCCGGTCTACTGGATCGTGATCTCGACCCGCTGGCTTTCGCCGGTGGAGCCGGGGATCTTCAGCTCGTAGCGGCCGGGCTTGATCGCGAGGAACTCGATCTCCATCTCCCCCGCCTCGTCGAACTCGACGGATTCAAGCCCGAAGGGCCGGACCTCGAGGCCGTTGATGACCACCTCGTTGATCCAGATCGCCCGGAAGAAGCCCGCGCCTTCGAGCGCGAGCTCGCCCGAGCCGTCGGCCTCGATCTCGAGCTCGTACATCTTGCCCGATTCAAGCGTGATCGGACCGTCCGAGATCGGCTGGCCGACCGCGAGCAGCAGGCCCGGCATCTCGCCAGAATTGGTGTTCGAGAGGACGCCCGCGAAACCGTAGTCATGCGCCCAGGCGGCGGGAGCGAGAAGCGCGGCGAGCGCGGCGGCGAGGGGGAGACGGGTCATGGAGTCTGTCCTTCCTTGATGAGGTGGGGGGCGAGCGTCGCGGGGGTGCCGCGCAGCTCGAGGATGCGGTCGGCGAGGCGGGTCGCCTCGGGCCGGGCATGGGTGACGAAGAGCGTGGCGGGGCGCTGCTCGGCGATGAGGGTCTCGGTCAGGGTCAGCATCGTCTCGGCGGTCGCGGGATCGAGCGAGACGAAGGGCTCGTCCATGATCAGGAACTCCGGCCGCCCCGCGAAGGCGCGCGCGAGCGCCAGCCGGCGCTGCTGGCCGAGCGAGAGCTGACCGGGGAAGAGCGCGTCCTTGCCGCCGAGGCCCACCTTGTCGAGCATCGCGCGGGCGGAGGTCTCGTCGAGACCGGGATGGACCAGCGTCAGGTTCTGCATTACCGACCGCCAGGGCAGAAGCGTCGGTTCCTGAAAGACGATGGCCATCGCCTCGGGCCGCTCCACGCGACCCTCGAACCGGCGGTCGATCCCGGCGATGATCCGCAAAAGCGTCGATTTGCCGATGCCCGAAGGGCCAAGGATGGCGACGGTCTCGCCCGGCGCGATCTCGAAACTCAGACGTCCCAGGACCGGACTGTCGCCGAAGCGCTTCTCGCGGATGTCGACGCGGATCATGCCACCCTCCAGCGCCGGACGCGGCGTTCCCAGGGTTGCAGGATCAGCCATTCGACGGCGAGCATCACGAGGATGAACGAGAAGGCGTAGACCAGCACCATCGTCACGTCGAAGAGCTGGAAATAGAGATGGATCTTGAAGCCGATCCCCGAGGAGCGGCCCAGGAACTCGACCACCAGCACGATCTTCCAGATCACCGCGATCCCGCCCCGGGCAGCGCCCGCGATGAAGGGCGCAAGCTGCGGCAGCGTGACATGGCGCAGCTTGGTCAGGCGCGACATGCGGAACACCTGCGCCATGGCGTCGAGATCGGGAGACGTGGCGCGCGCGCCCTCGCGTATCACCGTGGTGACGTTCGGCACCTTGTTGAGCGTAACGGCGACGATGGCAGCGGTCTCGTTCAGGCCGATCCAGAGATAGCAGAGCACGATCAGCACCAGCGCGGGCAGGTTCAGGAACACCACGAGCCAAGGATCGAGCCATTTGTTCACCGTCTCGGACCGACCCATCGCCAGGCCGAGCGCGATGCCGAGGCCCATCGCCAGGGCGAAGGCCCAGAGCACCCGGATGAGCGTTGCGGAGAGATGCCGCCAGAGCTCGCCCGACAGGAGTTCGGACCAGAACGGCCCGATCAGCGCGTAGGGCTGCGGCAGGATCGTCGCGTCCGCGGTCAGCGCCGCCGCGACGATCCAGAGCCCCAGCAGCGCCGCGAGCGACAGGGCCGTGACGGTGCCCTTGGCGGTCATGCGTCACCGGCCCTTGGGGTCACTCGACCTCGGCAAAGAGCCCGTCGGGCAGGCTCGTGGCCTTGCCGACCAGTTCTTCGCCGCCGAGCTCGTTCATGAGCTGGAGGAACCTGTCGGCATTGGCGGTGTCCACCGGCCCGCGCTGGGGCTGGCCAGCGATGAAATCGGCCTTGAGCTGCTCGAACTGCGCGTCGTTATTGGCGTTCATTCGCGGGCGGATGGTTTCCCAGACCGCCTGATCCGAGGCCAGCATCGCCTTGGCGTCCTGGCTGGCATTGTAGAAGGCCTGCGCGAGATCGGGATGCTCGGCGAGGAAGCTTTCCTTGAAGTAGTAGCCGAGGAGCGGGATGTTGGTGTCGAGCCCGAGCGCCTCGGCGGCGGTGTCGACCGAGATCAGCTCTTTCATGCCCGAGGCCTTCATCTTGGCCAGGAAGTGCCAGAAGTTGATGGCGCCATCGAGCTCTCCTCCGAGACCGGATTTGAAGATCAGGGGCGGCGCGCCGAAGACCTGCTCGGTCTCGGCTGCGAGGTCCATGCCGTATTCCTGGTTGGCATAGGCGCGCAGGATCAGCCACGACTTGTCGAGCGGACCGCCCGCGATCCCGATCTTGCCGCCCGCGAGATCTTGCAACGTGGTCGCGTCGCTGCCCTCGGGCACCAGAACCCCGCCCACGGCGCGGCTGTAGGGGATGAAGACGTAATCCTTCCCCTCGGCCCGCTGGCGCGCGACCCAGATCCAGTCGGCCACCGCCATGTCGGCCTCGCCGCCCTCGACCGCGACGCGGGTGCCGCCATTGTCGGCGTAGCCCTGCACGTCCAGCTCGAAGCCGTATTTCTCGTCGAGCCCGTTCTCGGTGATCGTCGCGAGCTCCCAGTTCACGGTGCCGATCTCGAGCACCGCGGCGCGGATCGTCGGCATGTCCTGCGCAAGCGCCGGGCCCGCCGCAAGGCCGAGGCCCAGGGCGCAAATGTACAGATGTTTCGCTGCGAAACGCATCATGGTTCAGTCCTCCCTTCAGGGGTTACGCCGCCCGTCATGCGGCAGCGCGCCCTGCCCGGCTTATTCGAGGCGCCGGCTGACCTCGTTGAACTCGGAATCGAGCTTGATGTCCATTTGACCTTGGTCGCGGCAGATGACGTCGTCGAGATCGTAGCCCTCCTCTTCGAGCTCGATATCGTCCGGCGCCATTTCGCATTCCATTTCGGTCAGCATCGCCATGATCTTGTCGATCGCCTCTTGCGACGGGACCTCTTCATGGCTCTCCGCGAAGGCCGGTGCGGCGAGGCAGGCGAGAAGGATGGCAGTGACGGTGAATTTCATGGTCGTCTCCTTCAGTGCAAAAGAGCGGCGCTCAGTCGGGCGTGATCGCCACGCCCCAGGGCTGCTGGCCGACCTGGACCGACTTGATCGCCTTCTCGGCGGCCACGTCGATCACCGTCACGTCGTTGGAATTGCCGTTGGTGGTGACGAGGTATTTCTCGTCCGGGGTGAAGGCCATCTGCCAGACCCGCTGGCCGACGATGATGTAATCGATCACCTCGAGGCTCTCGCCGTCGATCACCGCGACGCGGTTTGCCGGGCCGAGCGCGACGAAGACGCGGCTGCCGTCCTTGGTCGCCTTGACGCCGACGGGCTGGAGCCATTCCGGCAGCACGCCCGGCACCTCGAACCCGATCTTCTTGACGAGCGTCGGCGCGCCGTCCTCGGCGATATCCATCACCGAAACGGTCCCGCCGATCTCGGAGGACACGTAGAGCCGCGCGCCGTCGCTCACGTATTCGGCGTAGCGCGGGCGCTGATCGACCAACACGTTGTGCTTGATCTTGTAATCCTCGGTCGAGATGAAATGCGCCATGTTGGTCGTCTCGGAGGTGTTCACCACAAAGGCGGTGTCCGGCGAGATCGCCATGCCTTCGGGCTCCACGCCCACCGGCACTTCGGCCAGGATGCGGTGCTCGACCGTGTCGGTCACGGTCACGAGGTTGTCGTCCTCGTTGGCAATGAACAGCGGGTTGCCCGAGGGGTGGATGACGAAGAGCTCGGGGTCCGGACCCGATGGCAGGGTGTAGAGCTCTTCGTAGGTTTCGGTGTCGAAGACCCGCACCGTGTCGTCATCGGACGCGCAGACGTAAAGGAGCGAGCCGTCGGGCGAGAGCGTGATGCCGCGCGGGCGGTTGCCGCCGTCGAACTCGGTGATCACTTCCCAGCTGTCGGTGTCGATCACGGTGATGGTGTTGCCCTTCTCGTTCGAGACGAAGGCCTTGCCCGCGACGGCGGGCGCGGCGGCGAGGGCGGCAAGGGCGGCGGACAGGATCAATGTGCGCATGGATGTCCTCAGTCGAAGGCGGAGCAGGAGGATTCGGGGGCGTCGAGCCCCAGCGTATCGAGCGGCGAGACCTGGTGCAGGAACCCGTCCTGCGGGCTGACGCTCACGGTGATGCGGCCGTCATAGAGAAGGATCGGCTGGCGCAGCTGACCGTTCCACGGCCGGAAGGTGACGGGCACTCCCTTGAAGGCGGCCAGTTCGAACTCGTCGGAGAGCGCGTAATCGAGGATGGCCTGCGGCTCGATGGTCGAGGCGCGGGTGACGGCCTCGCCCAGCACCCGGAGCGCCAGCCAGACCTGGTAGTCGCTCTCGCGGATGTAGCGTCCCGTCAGTTCCTCGAACCGGCGCTGGAACTGGGTCGCGCCCCAGGCTTCATGCGCGCCGTGAAAGCTCACCGGACGGAGGCCAGCCGAGCCCATCGTCGGGCGCGGCGTCCAGAGGTTGAACGGCAGATACGGCGCGAAGACGTCCGAGTTGTCGGCGGCGATCACCACCTCGTGCTCCTCGGGGTCCTGCGTGAAGACCGGAAGCTGCCGCTGGACGAGGACATAGCCGGTATCGGTGCGGCGCGAGCCGCCGGTATCCTCGAACTCGCGCTCCTCGACGATCCGGCCGCCGAACTTGGTGGCGGCGCGGCGGTAGGCCTCGGCGAGCTTCCGATCCTCGGGGTTCGAGCCGTGCACCATGAACCAACGCGGCCAGCGCTTCCAGAGTGCGAACTGCGCGACGGCGTCGGCGGTCATCGCGTTCGACGGCGCGATATGGAGCATGTTGGCGCGGCACTCACCATCGCGAAGCTCGGTGCCGCGGGCCAGCGCGTTCAGCACCACCGCGCCTTCGGCGGCGGCGGCATCGGCGAGGCGCGGGACATCCTCGTCCGCGGCCATCAGCACGATGAAACGGGTGCCGCCTGCGAGGATCTCGGCCAGCGCCGCGTCGGCCTCTTCAGGCGGCACGGCCACGGTCGCGGTCTCGTAGGTATGGCCCAGGAAGGTGCCGGTCGTCCCGTTATCCTCGTCGGCAAGCTGCGCTCCGGCGAAACCGTCATCCTCGGGCACCCGCTCGTAGCGGCTGTTCGGCGCGAGACGCGGATAATCGATGCGCAGCACCGCGGCGCGGACATCGAGCGCGGATGCGTCATTGGCGAGCGCGCCGAGACAGAGCGCGGCGGCGAGCATCGTCAGGATGCGGTGCAAATTGTCCTCCCAGCCCCCGCTGATCGGGGGTCTATCCGGCAGAGTGCCAGAGCTGCCCGCACGCGAAACCGAGACCTTTGGATCATTGCTGAGACGGCAGCCTGCCCACAACTTGGGACCATGCTGCGCGCGCTTCTACTCTTAATTTCTATGAGCGCTCCCGCCTTCGCGGGCGGGCACGCGATGGAGCCGGTCGCCCCGGGCACCAAGGTGGCTTTCTTCGGGATCACCTATCTCGACGAGAGCCTGCAGCGCGAAACCGCCGGCGCCGAGGACGAAGAGGCGCGCGTCGCGATGCTCGAAGAGATGGTGCGGACGCGCTTTGCCGAGGAAGGCATCGAATTTCTCGACACCGCCCCCGTGGCCGAAGAGATCGACCGGATCGTGAACCCCGCCAAGTGCTACGGCTGCGATGCCCGCGCCGCGGCGAAGCTCGGGGCCGAATACAGTCTGGTCGGCGAGGTGCAGAAGGTCTCGAACCTCATCCTGTCGATGAACCTGCAGATGCGCGACGCGACCACCGGTGAAACGGTGCGCGGCCGCGTCGTCGACATTCGCGACAATTCCGATGAGGCCTGGGCGCGCGGCATGCGCTACATACTCAAGACGACATTCTTCAGGGAGGAGTGACACAGTCGTGAAACGCAGAATCTTCAACCTGCTGGCCGTGGGCGCGGTGCTGATCCCGTCCATCGCGCTGGCACACGGGCCGACGCGGCAAAAGCTGACGCTCACCGCCGATGTGGCGGCCGAACCCGCCGAGGTCTGGGAGGTGATCGGCAACTTCCAGGACATGTCCTGGCATCCGGCCGTCTATTCCACCACCGGAGAGGGCGGCAACGAGATCGACGCGACCCGTCTTCTGACGCTGGGCGAAGAAGGTGGGCCGACCATCGACGAGGTGCTCTACAAATACGACGCCGAGAAGATGACCTACTCCTACCGGATCAACGAGGTCGCGGTCGAAGTGCTGCCGGTCACCAACTATTCCTCGCACCTGACGGTGAAGCCGCGCGATGGCGGCGGCTCGACGGTCGAGTGGCGTGGCGCGTTCTATCGCGGCTATCCCAACAACGATCCGCCGCCCGAACTGTCGGACGAGGCCGCGATCGCGGGTGTGACCGGCGTCTACAAGGCGGGACTCGACGCGCTGGTCGAGCGCTTCGGTGCGCCGTCGAGCTGATCTTTACGCTTTGATCCTGTCCCTCGCGGCGCTGCCCGCCGCGGGGGACATGGCCTATGTGACCAACCAGAACGGCGAGACGCTCAGCGTCCTAGACCTCGGAAGCGGCGCGCTCATCGAAAGCGTGCCCGTGCCCGGCCAACCCGCCGGGATCCATGCCGATCCCTCCGGCATCTACACCGTCAGCCCCGACAGCAAGACCGTGCGCCGGTTCGATCCGGAAAGCCTCGAGGTGCTGGCCGAGGTCACGCTCGATGGCGGGCCGACGGGCGTGGCGCTCGATCCCGAGCGCCGGCGGCTTTTCGTGTCGGACTGGTACAACGCGCGGCTCTTCGTGCTCGATGCGGAGACGCTCGCACTGACCCGCACGCTCGAAACCGGCGCGGCCCCTGCGGGGATCGCCCTGTCGCCCGACGGCCGAACTCTGGCCAGCGCGGATCGCGATGCCGACCGCGTGTCGCTCTATGATGCGGAGACGCTGGAGCTGCAGTCAGCCGTCACCGTCGGCACCCGCCCCTTCGGGCTCAGGTTCGCGCCGGACGGGCGGCTCTTCGTCGGCAATGTCGGCACCAACGATGTGAGCGTCGTGGACACCGCCAGCGCTTCCGTGACCGCGACCGTCGCGGTCGGCGACCGGCCCTACGGCGTGGCCTTCGCGCAAGGGCGGGCTTTCGTCACCAACCAATATGCCAATACCGTAAGCGTGATCGACCTGGAGAGCCTCGATGTGATAGAGACGCTCGATGTCGGCGAGTACCCCGAAGGAATCGACGCCAGCGCGGATGGCAGCTTGATCGTCACCGCCAACTGGTTCGAGAACACCGTCACGCTGATCGACGCCGCGCGCCTTGAGGTCACCGGCGAGATCGAGACCGGCGACGGACCCCGTGCCTTCGGCGTGTTCGTGATGGGAGGAGACACCCCATGAAGCCTATTCTTCTGGCCGCGCTGCTGGCCGCGACCGCCCTGCCCGCCTATGCCGCCGGTGAAAGCTGGGAGGCGATCCGGGCGCAGCTTTTCGGCGAGAGGGCGCTTCTCGATGGCGCCGAGGTGATCGCGCTCGACGCGCCCTATCGCACGCCCGACGACACCCGCACACAGATCGCCGCGCAGGTGGCCGCGCCCGAGGGCAAGCTCCTGGGCGAGGTGACGCTGGTTCTCGACGAGAACCCGATGCCGGTCTCGGCGGTCTTCGCGATGGATCAACCGCAGGAGCGGTTCTTCTTCGACGTCACCATGCGGGTGAACGGCCCGACGCCGCTCCATGTCATCGCCGAGACCACCGACGGCGCGCTCTACGTGATCGAGGGCTTCGTGAAGACCTCGGGCACCGGCGCCTGCGCCGCGCCTCCGGGCACCGATGTCGAAGAGGCGCTCGCCAGCCTCGGCGAGATGAGCCTTGCGGTCGACGCCACCATTCCCGCGCGCCCGGGCGAGGCGCTCGCCGCTCTCGCCTCGCGTCAGCGGCGGCTCGATGTCGACATCTCGCACCCCTCGCATTCCGGCATGCAGATGGATCAGATCTCGCTGCTCTTCATCCCGATGCGCTATGTCGAGAATGTCGAGATCGACCTCGACGGGGCCGGGTATGTGGACATGACCGGCTCGATCTCGCTCTCGGAGAACCCGACGGTCAGCCTGTCGGTGCCGTCACGCACGCAATCGGTGGACGTCACCATGACCGACACCGACGGGACGGTCACGACGGCGCATAAGGACCTCGCCGGGTTCTGATCTTTCAGAGCCGATGACGATGGGTCTCAGACCTCCGCCCATTCGCTTTGCGCGAGCATACCGCTGACACCGGCATCCGTCAGGTTCTGCCACACCGCGTCCGAGACGAAGGGCTGGGTGTGGCGCATGTCGAACCAGGCCGGGTGTCCGTCGATCGCCGCGGCGCGCACCGCGCAGCGGCTGCGGCTGCCAGAACCATCCCCGGTGGCCAGAGCCAGGTTTTCCGAGCCGCGGGCGACAGGTTTGACGCCACCGGCCCAGGCCCCCTCAGTGCAGACCGCGTCGAGAACGGTGTCGATGACCCAGAAGTAATAGGCATAGGGCGGGCGCGCCTCGCGGGGCCGCACCTCTCCCGAGAAGCGCGGCTCGAGCGTGAGGGGGTGGAAGTTCTGCCCTGCCCCGCCCGCGGCGTCGACGCAGGCCTTGAAGCGTTCGCTGACGATAAAGATGTTCCGGCGCGTGTATTCGCGGAAATCCGGCGGCGGCGCCGGCGTGACGAGGTCGATCGATTTCGGCAGAAGGTCCGAGGGGATCTCCGGCGCCAGGGTGTAGAGCCCGCGTTCCGAGATCGAGCGCTCTTCGCGGGCAAGACGCAGAAGCACCGTGCGGTCGAGATCGTCGAGATATTCGTAGAGACGCTGATGCGCGATCAGTGCCGCTTCGGGCATGCTCAGCTTGAAACTGGGGATATCGTGGGACTGCGCGAAAACCACCGCCATTCGTTCGCTCCAACGTAAACCTCAGAGCATGACCGACCTGTCATCACGCGGTCGCAACGCGCGATGTGGCACACCCTGATCTTCTTTTTCGGTCCGGATTTTCGTAGGTGTCAGCCGCCCGGATTCCACTTTTGTTAGAAATGTGGCGGCGAATTTCAACCAAATTAAGGCGGGCGCGATCTAAATTTTCGCGGCCTGCAATTCCTTGTCAGGGTTGGGGTTCCTGCGGCAGGACGCGGTCGAGCGGATAGTCCCAGAGCGCCCAGCCGTCGGTGCCTTCGGGGAACCAGTAGACCTCGGTGTAGCCCCATTCAATGGCGCGTTTCGCGGCGTTCCAGCTCATCCAGCATTCCTCGAGACAGAAGAACAGGACGGGATGATCGGGGTCGCCCTCGGTCACGGTGTCGAGTCCGGTGCGGAAATACTCTGCCGTCACATCGGCGATGGCGCCGTATCCGACATTGGGCAACCAGATCGCCCCGGGGATCGAGTCGCGCGGCTTGTCGCGCCAGATCGTGCCCTCGGGGAGGTTCTTGGGTTTCGGGGCCTGCGGGAGCACGTCGACAAAGGCGGTCTCGCCCGCCTCCCAGAGGTCATGGGCGGCCTCGGGCCCGACCACGGTGGCGCCCTGCAAGGTCGCGGGCACCGGTCCGCGGTAATGATCCATCCGGTAATCGGCGGGCTCGTCCTCGGCCGAGGCCGCGAGCGGCAGCGCAAAGATCAGCGCTGCCGCGAGAGACTTCATTGGTCGGCGGAGAGCACTTCCGTGCCCATGTCGTTGACCAGAGGCACGCCCGCATCGATGAGCACGGCGTTGATCTCGTCCTGGTGGCGGCGGATCAGAGAGTTCAGGCGACGCTCCCAGACCTTCTCACCCTGACGGACACCCATGGTGATGCGGAAGAAGAGCCGCGGCGGCAGGGTTTCCTTGACCAGCGGCACGACCTTGAGACCGGGATAGCCTTCCTTGACCAGAGGACCGGCAAGCGGACCCCAGAGGATCGCGGCATCGGTCTCGCCCTCGGCCACGTCGTTCAGAAGCTGCTCCACAGGGTTCTCGTACCGGCGGTCGACCACGAGGTTGTAGGGCCGCGCTTTCCCGAGAAGACCGTTCCGGGCCATGTGATCGGCAGGCGGGCTGCCCGCGATGATGCCGATCCGTTTCCCCTTGAGCGCCTCGTCAGACAGCGTGTCGACCGCAGAGAGGTCGCCATCCGCCGGCACCACAAGCGTGAAGACCGAGGTCATGTAATGGTTGGTGTTGAGCACGAGCTCGTGGCCCTGCGCATAGCCCATGATGACGTCGCACTTGGCCGCCTTGAGCGTGTTGCGCACGAAGCCGGTCGCCATCGGGTACCATTCATACTGGACCGGCAGCTCGAGCTTCGAGGCGATCAGGTCGGCGAGCTTGTTCTCGTAGCCCGTCTCCTCCCGCGTCGACATCGGATAGTTCGCGGGATCGGCGCAAACCCTGAACGCGTTCTTAGAGACGAGATCAGAGGTCTGCGCCGCGCCCGGTCCTGCCTGGGAGAGAAGCAGGGCCGTGCCCAGAAGACCCGCAAGGAGCGCGAACCGCGCCTTAGCCCATGCAGGCATCTTCCATCTCTTGAATCATGTCGGACTTGGCGTCCTTCTTGGCCGGACGGCCCCGCGGGATCGCGTCCATGCCGCGCGCCTTGAGATAGACGTAGATGTCGTCGAGGTAGCACATGACGTTCTGGTTATCGCCGAAATGCGGCATCACGGAGTTGCCGTTCGCGCGACCGTTCACGACGGTGTCGTAGAAGCTGTAGTAATCCATGTGCACGGCCGAGTTCTTGATCTTCGGCGCGTAGGTGGATCCTTCGCCATCCGGACCATGACAGACATGGCATTCGGAATGGTAGCGGCGGAAGCCCGAGAATGTGAGCCAGTCGACGGTGCCGTCCTCGGCGATGTTGTAGGTCGGGATGTCGTCTTCGGTATAGTACCGGCCGCCATCTTCGTAGGCGACGGGAACGTTCGGATGATCGGCAGAGGGGTCCACCGGCTGGTCGCTCCAGGACTGGGCGAACGCGCCTCCGGGCAGACCAACGGCGAGAGCCGCGGCTAGGAACAGGGGGGATGCGGGTCGCATCATTGGGCGAGCCTTTCGAATGTCTGGAAGATGTGGGGCCGGCACCCCGGTCTGGCGTGCCGGCCCCGTGATCGTGCGAGTGCCTTAGTTCGGCAGGCTGAAGACGGTCAGCTGGCCACCCAGAGCGGTGTAGTCGCTGAGAGCAGCGTAGCCGCCCACGGCGCCGAGACCGTCATTGGGGTTGGTCAGACCGGCCGCGAGACCGATGCCGGCCCAGCCGCCGACGCCCGACAGGATGCCGACATACTGCTTGTCGCCATGCATGTAGGTCATCACGTTGCCGATGATGCCCGACGGGGTCTTGAAGCGGTAGAGCTCGTCGCCGCTGTCTGCGGACACGGCCTTGAGGTAGCCCTCGAGCGTGCCGTAGAACACGACGTCGCCCGCGGTTGCCAGAGCGCCCGACCAGACCGAGAACTGCTCGGGGATCGACCACTTGATCTCGCCGTTGACGTTGTCCCAGGCGATGAAGTTACCCATGCCGCCATGGCTGTCGGGTGCCGGGTACATCGCCAGCGTCGCACCCACATAGGGCTGACCTGCGGTGTAGCTCACGCGGAACGGCTCGTAGTCCATGCAGACGTGGTTCGTCGGCACGTAGAAGAGCTCGGTCTTGGGCGAGTAGGCCGCCGGCTGCTGGTCCTTGGTTCCGAGAGCGGCCGGGCAGATGCCGGTCGAGTTCACGTCCTCGCCGTTCTGCTCGGTCGAGTACTGCGCCACCACGGCCGGACGGCCATAGGTGTCGGACTCGGGGTCCATGTCGACGCCGGTGGTCCAGTTCACCGCCGGATCGTACTTCTCGGCGACGAGAAGCTCGCCCGAGACACGGTCCATGGTGTAGGCCAGACCGTTGCGGTCGAAGTGGGTCAGAAGCTTGCGCTCCTCGCCATCAATTTCCTGCTCCGTGAGGATCATTTCGTTGATGCCGTCGTAATCCCACTCGTCATGCGGGGTCATCTGGTAGAACCACTTGGCCATGCCGGTGTCGATGTCACGCGCCATGACGGTCATCGACCAGCGGTTGTCGCCCGGGCGCTGTGCCGGGTTCCAGGTCGAGGGGTTACCGGTGCCGTAGTAGAACAGGTTCTCGTCGAGATCCGCCGAGTACCAGCCCCAGGTCGTGCCGCCACCGATCATCCACTGGTCGCCTTCCCAGGTGTTGGTGCCGGAATCGGCGCCCACGGGCTCGCCCAGATGCGTGGTGTTCTCGGGATCGGCGAGGATGTCCTCGTCAGGGCCCATCGAATAGGCGCGCCAGACCTGCTCGCCGGAGTTGATGTCATAGGCGGTCACGGAACCGCGGACACCGAACTCGCCGCCGGAGATGCCGACGATGATCTTGTCCTTCACCGGGAGCACGGTCGCGGTGTTGGTCTCGCCCTTGGACGGGTCGCCGTTCACGGCCGACCACTCGACCTCACCGGTGTCGGCATTGAGCGCGACGACGGTGGTGTCTGCCTGGTGGAGGAAGATCTTGCCTTCGGCATAGGCCACACCGCGGTTCACGGTGTCACAGCACATCACCGGAATGACGTCCGGATCCTGCTTGGGCTCGTACTTCCACTTGATCTTGCCTTCATTGGCGAGATCCAGCGCGTACACGATGTTCGGGAACGGCGTGTGCAGATACATCGTGTCGCCGATCACGAGGGGCGAGCCCTCATGGCCGCGCAGAACACCGGTCGAGAAGGTCCAGGCCACCTGAAGGTCGCCCACGTTCTCGGCGTTGATCTGGTCCAGCTCCGAATAACGCTGGTTCTTGTAGTCGCCGGTCTGGATCACCCACTGGTTGGGGTTGTCCATTTCCGTGACCAGACCGTCGTTCGCAGCCGCCATGGTGGCGGTGCAAAGCGCGAGGCCTGAGGTCAGAAGCGCTAGCTTTTTCATCTTCAACTCCCTTGTTGAGACTTTGCTCTCTTTGTGCGGAACCGGGTTTCAGCGAAAGGACCGGTCCCGTGGTTGCGTACGCCCGACCTCTTGGGTCTCCCTCCCATCGGGCGTACACATCTCTTGCGTTCAGCTAACCCGCGCGGGGATCACTCGAACGTGGCGAGGTACGCGATCACGTTGTCGCGTTCCTCTTCCTTGCGAAGTCCGGCAAAGGACATCTTGGTGCCCGGTGCCCAGTCGCGCGGATTCTCGAGGAAGGCCGCCAGGTGCTCCGGCGTCCAGGTCTCGGCCTCTGCAGCCTTCTCGGTCAGGCCATCCGAATACTGGAAGCCCTCGTAGGCGGCGACCTCGCGGCCCACGACGCCGTTCAGCACCGGGCCGACCTTGTTCTGTGCGTCCTCGCCCACCGCGTGGCAGGCCATGCACTTGCGGAACACCTTCTCGCCGGCTTCGGCGTCTCCGGTGATCTCGAACTCCATCTTTTCGCCGTTCTCATGGCTCTCGGCCATCGCGAAGGTCGCCGGAAGGGCGATCAGGGCGGCAGCGGCAACAAGTAGTGTGGTCTTCATTCTTTCGTCTCCCATGGGATCTCAATTCAGCCTGTCGGCATGCCATACGACATGATCCGAGGCGAACGTGTTCACGAAGTAGTAGGAATGGTCGTATCCCTTCTGCATTCGTACCTGACCGGGCTGACGCCTGCGCGCCATCGCGGCCGCAAGACTTTCGGGCTTCAGAAGCTCGAGGAACTGGTCGCTCGCGCCCTGATCGACAAGGATGTCACCTTTCCAGCCATGCTCTTCCAACAATAGCGTCGAGTCATGATTGGACCATGCCGTTTCGTCGTCGCCGAGATAGGCGGAAAGCTGTTTGCGACCCCAATCCGAGTTGGTGGGGTGCGCAATCGGCGCGAAAGCCGAGACGCTCTCGAACATCTCTGCGTTGCGAAGCGCGATGGTGATCGCGCCGTGCCCGCCCATCGAGTGCCCGGTGATGCCGTGGCAATCCTCGAGCGGCAGGTGATCGAGCACCAGGCTCCGAAGCTCGGAGGTGATGTAGTCGTACATCCGGTAATGCGGTTTCCAGGGATCGCGCGTGGCGTTCACGTAGAACCCCGCACCCTGCCCCAGGTCATAGGCCTCGTCATCCGCGACGCCCTCGCCCCGGGGGCTGGTGTCGGGATAGATCACCGCGAGCCCCTCGCGCGAGGCGTGCTCCTGAAAGCCACCCTTCGTCATGGCGTTCTCATGGGTGCAGGTCAGACCCGAGAGATACCACAGCACGGGCACCTTGCGCTCTTCCGCCTGCGGCGGCAGGTAGACCGCAAAGGTCATCTCGCATCCGCAGGTGTTGGAGGGATGCGTGTAGACGGCCTGGCGTCCGCCGAAGCTCCGGTTTTCCGATACCAGTTCCATCTCTGCCTCAGAACTCGACGACGGCGCGGATGGACTTGCCTTCGTGCATGAGGTCGAAGCCGTGGTTGATCTCGTCGAGGCTCAGGGTGTGGGTGATCATCGGGTCGATCTCGATCTTGCCCTGCAT
>NZ_JBHTMU010000017.1:0-82596 GCF_042679605.1 Litorisediminicola beolgyonensis | reverse complement strand
CCAACGGCCGCAACACCGCCGCAGAGGCCTTGGGCCACCGCGAGTTCTCCATGACCAAGCTCTACCGGAGCGCGTGAGTGAGAGTCGTCGTAACCGAGTTCATGGACGAGACCGCCCTTCGGGCCTTCGGGCCCGGGGTGGAGGTCCATTACGGGCCCGGACTGGTCGATGACCGTCCGGCCCTTCTCGACGCGGTCAGGGACGCCGACGCCGTCATCGTGCGCAACCGCACTCGGGTCGATGCCGAGGTCATCGCGGCGGCGACGGCGCTGCGCGCGGTCGGCCGCCTCGGCGTCGGCCTCGACAATATCGATCTCGACGCCTGCGCGGCGCGCGGCGTCGCCGTCCTGCCGGCGACCGGGGCGAACACGCTTTCGGTCGCGGAATATGTCATCGGCACCATGCTGTGCCTCGTACGCGGGGCCTATGCCTCGAACGCCGCGATGATCGCGGGCGACTGGCCGCGGGGACGGCTTGGCGAGGGTGGCGAGATCGCGGGACGCACGCTCGGCCTCCTGGGCTTCGGCGGCATCGCCCGCGCGGTCGCGGGCAAGGCCCGCGCGCTCGGCATGGCGGTCGCGGCCCACGATCCGGCGCTTCCGGATGACGATCCGGCCTGGACGGACGTGCGCCGCTCTTCGCTCGCGGAGTTGCTGGAGGTGGCGGATGTGCTCAGCCTGCATGTCCCCCTGACCGACGGCACGCGAGGACTGATCGACGCCCGCGCGCTTGCGGGGATGAAACCGGGCGCGATCCTGATCAACACCGCGCGGGGCGGTATCGTCGACGAGGCGGCGCTGGTCGCGGCGCTGAAGTCCGGCGCCTTGGGCGGCGCGGCGCTCGATGTCTTCGCGACCGAGCCACTGACGGCGGAGAGCGGGGCGCAGTTCGAAGACTGCCCGAACCTCATCCTCACCCCGCATATCGCGGGCGTCACCGACGAGGGCAACAGGCGCGTCAGCGAGGTGACGGTCGAGAATGTCCGCCGCACCCTGATGGAGGCCGCACATGGCTGAACGGATGAACGTGCAGGACGCGGAAGCGCTGGTCTGGCAGGCCCTGATCGGCGCGGGCGTGAACGAGGAGAACGCGGCGTCGGTCGCGCGGGCCCTGGTCGCGGCCGAGATCGACGGACAGGCGGGCCACGGCTTCTCACGCGTGGCGGCCTACGCGGCGCAGGCCCGGTCGGGCAAGGTGGACGGGACCGCGCGACCAGAGGTCGCGCAGATCGCCCCCGGCACCCTGATCGTCGATGCGAAGGAGGGCTTTGCCTACCCCGCCATCGACCTGACGATCGAGGCATTGGCGGAGACCGCCGCGGCGCAGGGAATTGCGCTGGCCGGCATCCGTCGGTCGCATCATTGCGGCCAGCTCGGCGCGCATGTGGAGCGTTTGGCGGAGCGCGGCCTTGTCGCGCTCATGGTGGGAAATTCGCCGAAAGCCATGGCGCCATGGGGCGGCGGGCAAGCGGTCTTCGGGACCAACCCCATCGCCTTTTCCGCGCCGCGCGACGGCAATCCGCCCATGGTCATCGACCTCTCGCTCTCCAAGGTCGCGCGGGGAAAGATCATGGCTGCGGCAAAGGCCGGAACCCCCATCCCCGAGGGCTGGGCGCTCGACGCAGACGGCCAGCCCACGACCGATGCAGAGGCGGCGCTGAAGGGCACCATGATCCCGGCGGGCGATGCCAAGGGCGCGGCCTTGGCGCTCATGGTCGAGATCCTGTCCGCCCCGCTCATCGGCGCGAACGCCTCCTCTGAAGCGTCGTCCTTTTTCGAAGCCGAGGGGCCCTCCCCCGGCGTCGGTCAGACCCTCATCGCCTTCAAACCGCTCGCCAGCGATTTCGCTCCCCGGCTCGAAGCGCTCTTCTCGGAGATCGTCGCGCAGGAGGGCGCGCGCCTGCCGGGCGGCGGCAAGGCCGCGGCGCGGGCGCGG
The DNA here is from genome assembly GCF_042679605.1 of Litorisediminicola beolgyonensis. Lineage (NCBI taxonomy): Bacteria > Pseudomonadati > Pseudomonadota > Alphaproteobacteria > Rhodobacterales > Paracoccaceae > Litorisediminicola > Litorisediminicola beolgyonensis. The sequence continues at coordinate 80,661 of NZ_JBHTMU010000017.1, read as the reverse complement.
GCGGCGGCCGAGGGCATCGAGATCCCCGACCATCTGCTGTCCGAGATCCGGGCGCTGATCCCGGACGCGGGGTGAGGATGGGCGACGCCTCCACGATGCCGAAGCGCGGCGCTGCCCTTGCCGGGCGCATCCGGGGCCTCGCACCGGGGGTGCTCATCTGCGGCTTGATCGCGCTTGCGGCGCAATTCCTGTCGGATCATTACGGCGCCCCGGCGATGCTGATGGCGCTGCTGATCGGGATGGCGCTCAATTTCGTGCTGGACCCGCCGTCGCGCGCGGCGGCGGGGGTCGGCTTCTCGGCCAAGACACTTCTGCGGCTGGGCGTGGCGCTTCTTGGCGCACGGATCGGGCTCGAGGCTTTTGCCGAACTGGGCTGGCCGGTTCTGGCGCTGGTGGGCGGCGCGCTGATCGCCACGCTGGCCTTCGGATACCTGGCGGCGCGAGTGCTCGGCCGTGGCTGGCGCCTGGCGGTGCTCAGTGCCGGGTCGGTCGCGATCTGCGGCGCGTCCGCGGCCATGGCCATCGCGGCAGTTCTGCCGCGCAACGAGTTCTCCGAGCGCAACCTGGCCTTCACCGTCTTCGGCGTCACCCTGCTGAGCACGGTGGCGATGATCGTCTACCCGCTGGTCGCGGCGATGGTGGGTCTCGATGAATTGCAGACCGGCATCTTCCTTGGCGCGACGATCCACGACGTCGCGCAGGTCGTGGGCGCTGGCTTCGCGGTGTCGGATTTCACCGGCGAGACGGCGACGACGGTGAAGCTGATCCGGGTCTCGATGCTCGCGCCCTTCGTCCTTGTCCTGACGCTCATCCTGCGCGCGACGGTGGAGCCCGGCGATCCGAATGCCGCGCGGCCTCCGCTGGTGCCGGGCTTCGTGGTGGCCTTCGCGGCCCTTGTCGTGCTGGGCTCGCTGGGTCTTGTGCCGCCGATCCTGAGGGAGGCGGCCACCGCGCTTTCGAAATGGGCGATGCTGACCGCCATCGCGGCAGTGGGCGTAAAGACCGAGCTCCGCAAGTTCCGCGAGATCCCCGTCCAGTCGGTCGTGCTGATCTCGGCCGAGACGCTCTTCATCGCCTGCTTCGCGCTGGTCGCGCTGCGGTTCCTGGGATGAGGCCGGGACGACATCATTCGACGGATGGCGCCTCTAGCGCCCCCGACAGCCCCGGGCCGGAGGAGCGGACCGGGAGCGATCAGCGGAGCAAGGCGCAGGATGGCGCACGCCTCGTTGACACAACGGGATCGAGGGCACCCAATGCGCGGACGACCCGAACGATCCACCACCGCGGCGACTCTGTCGCTGCCACTTGCAAGGACCTAAAGGGAGGAAACATCATGATTGCAAAGACGCTCAGGACCATCGGGGCCGCGGCCCTCGGTTTCGGCCTGATGACGGGGGCCGGGCTTGCCCAGGGCTACCCGGACAAGCAGGTAAACTACATCATCCCCTTCAACGCCGGGGGCGAATCCGACGTGGCCGCACGCCTGCAGCAGCCGGTCTTCGAGGAACTGACCGGCCAGAACATGGTCATCCAGTACATGGCCGGTGCCGGTGGCGCCCAGGCCTGGTCGCAGCTGAACGGAATGGAGGCCGACGGCTACACGATCATGGGCACCAACCTGCCCCACATCATCCTGCAGCCGATGGCCCAGGACGTGGGCTACAAGACCGACGACATCGCCAATGTCTACTTCTTCCAGTACACGCCCGACGCGCTGCTCGTACCCGCCGATAGCGAGTTCCAGACGCTCGAGGACTTCGTGACCTTCGCCGAGGCGAACCCGGGTCTCGTGACTGTCGCGGGCTCGGCCACCAACTCGGCCAACCACGTGGCGACGACCCGGCTGAACGAGCTCGCCGGCATCACGACGACCTACATCCCCTTCTCGGGGACGGCGCCGACGATGACCGCACTGCTCGGCAACCAGGTGCAGGCGGCGTTCAGCTACACCACCTCCGCGCTCTCGCAGGGCGATGCGGTGCGGGTGCTGGCGGTGGCCTCGGAAGAGCGCGTGCCCTCCTTCCCCGACGTGCCGACCTTCAAGGAGGCCGGCTACGACATGGTGGGCGGCGCCTATCGCGGCGTCGGCGTGCCGAGCAGCACGCCCGAGGAGGTGAAGACCCAGATCTCCGACGCCCTCGACAAGGTGAACAAGGACGAGGGTTTCATCCAGCGGATGGAGGACGGCGGCTTCGTCGTCATCGACGTCCCCTATAGCGAGGTTCCCGCCTTCATGGCCGAGCGTCGTGCCGAATACGAGGAAATCGCGCCCCTGATGGGGATCGAGGCCGCGAACTGAGCTCTCGGTCGGGCGCCCGGCGGCACAGTCCGCTCCGGGCGCCCGGTCACTCAACCGGGAGATCCACATGGAAAAGCTCGTCTATCTCAGCCAGGCGCTGACCTTTCTCAACCTGCTCCTGGCCGCGGGCGGCGTGGCAGCGGGGATCGTGATCGGCGCCCTGCCCGGCCTGTCGGCCACAATGGCAGTCGCGGTGCTGGTGCCCTTCACCTTCGCCATGGACCCCGCCTCGGGGCTCATCGTGCTCGGCGCGATCTACACCGGCGCGATCTATGGCGGATCCTATTCCGCCATCCTCGTCAACACGCCCGGCACGCCCTCGGCCATTGCCACCACCTTCGACGGCTTTCCGATGGCGCGGCGTGGCGACGGCGCGCTGGCGGTGTCTCTGGCGACGCTGGCCTCGGTCGTGGGCGGCGTGGTGGGCGCGCTCCTCTTGATGTTCCTCGCGCCACCGCTGGCGCAGGTGGCCTTGGCCTTTGGGCCGCCGGAATATTTCTGGCTCGCGGTCTTCGGCCTGACGCTGATCTCCGCCCTGTCGGTGGGCAACCTCCTCAAGGGCATGATCGGCGCCTGCCTCGGCCTCATCCTGTCGATGGTCGGCGTCGCCGTGATCGGTGCGGATGTGCGCTTCACCATGGGCAGCCAGACGCTGATCGGCGGGATCAACATCGTGGCCGGTCTGATCGGGCTCTACTGCATCCCGGTGCTGATCGACCTCGTGGCAACCAAGGACCCGCATCTGAAGGTCGCGGCGAACACCGGCTTCCGGCTGGCCGAATCCTTCGCCATCGCCATGCGCGAGAAGTGGAACATGCTGCGCAGCGCGCTCATCGGCACGGTCGTGGGCATCCTGCCCGGCGCGGGCGGGTCGGTGGCGAGCCTCGTCTCCTACGCCGAAGCCCGGCGCGCCTCGAAAACCTCCGAGACCTACGGCAAGGGCAATCCCGGCGGCCTGATCGCCACCGAGGCGGCCAACAACGCCACCGTCGGCGGAGGCTTCATCCCGACCTTGGTGCTGGGCATCCCCGGCACGCCGCCCGATGCCGTGATCCTCGGCGCGCTCTTCGTTCAGGGGATCAAGACCGGGCCGGGTCTCTTCACCGAACAGGGCGAGATCGTCTACACCTTCATCTTCGGCCTGATGATCGGCACGCTCCTGATGCTGCCCGTGGGCCTCGTCATCGGGCGCTACGCCTATCGCAGCATTATCGCGATCCCCAAGGCCGCGCTGGTACCGACCATCGCCTTCCTGACCGTGGTGGGCTCCTTCGCGATCCACAACAACATGCACGATGTCGAGGTCATGCTGGCACTGGGCGTCGTGGGCTGGCTCCTGAACCGGGCGGGTTTTGCCCCTTCGCCGATCGTGCTGGGGCTGGTGCTCGGGCAGATCGCCGAGCAGGGCTTCGTGCAGAGCTACCTCATCGGCAATGCGCGAGGCGACATCTTGGGCATGTTCTTTGCCCGGCCGATCTCGCTCGCCATCGTCGGCTTCGCGCTCCTGACCCTCTTCTACCCGCTGGTCGCCGCGTCGCTCGGCAAGCGGCGCGGAAAGACCTCCCTCACCGATGCGACCGTGGAGAGCCGCGATGGCGATTAGGATACATGACCCCGCAGGGAGCGGCGTCGCCGCAATCTTCATCCTCCTCGGCCTCTTTCTCGTCTGGCAGACTGGAAGCATGACCCCGATGGGGTCGGTCTTTCCGGTGACAGTGTCCGTGGCGATGATCGTCTTCTCGGCGATCCTGATTCTGCGCAACCTCGTCATCGGCACGCGCCGCGGAGCCTCCGCCACGGCGCCGAAGGAGGTCCCGGCCTCAAACGGCTCCTACTTGCGGCGGGGCCTGTTCCTCGTGGCGATGGTGGCCTGGGTGCTCCTGATCCCGATCCTCGGGTTCCTGGCCGCAAGCGCGCTGGGTTACTTCGCGATCATGCTGATCGCCCTGCATGAGCGGATGGCGCCTGCGAAAATGGCGCTCATGGTCGTGCTCGGCGCGGCGATCCTCGCCGGGATCTACCTCCTGATGTCCGAGATCCTGCTGATCCCGATGCCGCGCGGCCTCCTGTTCTGACGCCCCGAAGGGACCCTTGCCATGACCCGATCCAACAGCTTCACCATCGCGACCATTCCCGGCGACGGCATCGGCCGCGAGGTCGTCCCCGAGGGGATGCGCGTGCTCGAGGCGGTGGGGCGGCGCTTCGATCTCGGCTTCCGCTTCGACGAGGTGGACTGGAGTTGCGAGACCTACCTCAAGACCGGCCGGATGATGCCCGAGGACGGGCTCGAGCGCTTCCGCAACCACGACGCGGTGTTCCTCGGTGCGGTCGGCTGGCCGGACGTGCCGGACCACGTCTCGCTCTGGGGTCTGCTGATCCCGATCCGGCGGACCTTCCACCAATATGTCAACCTCCGCCCCTGCCGCCTCCTTAAAGGCACCACCAGCCCGCTGGCCGGACGCGGCCCCGAGGATATCGATTTCTACGTTGTGCGCGAAAACGTCGAGGGTGAGTATTCCGAGGCCGGCGGGCGGCTCTACCGGGGCATGGAGGACGAGATCGCGATCCAGGAGGCGATCTTCACCCGGCGCGGCACCGACCGCGTCATGCGCTACGCCTTCGAACTGGCGCGCACCCGCAAGCGCAAGCACGTCACCTCGGCCACCAAGTCCAACGGGATCGTCCACACCATGCCGTTCTGGGACGAACGCTTCCGCGCGGTGAAGGCGGATTATCCGGACGTGGAGACGAGCCAGTATCACATCGACATTCTCTGCGCCCATTTCGTGCAGCACCCGGACTGGTTCGACGTGGTCGTGGGCTCGAACCTCTTCGGCGACATCCTGTCGGATCTCGGCCCCGCCGTCGCCGGGTCCATCGGCATCGCGCCGTCCGCGAACATCAACCCCGAGGGCGACTACCCGTCGATGTTCGAGCCCGTCCACGGCTCCGCCCCCGACATCGCAGGCCAAGGCATCGCCAACCCCATCGGGCAGATCTGGTCGGCGGCGATGATGCTGGACCACCTGGGCCAGCCCGAGGCCGCGCAGGCGATCATCGCCGCCATCGAGGAGGTCATCGCCGACCCTGCCTCGCGCACCCGCGACATGGGCGGCAAGGCCACCACCGCCGAATGCGGCGAGGCCATCGCCAGTGTGGTCGCCTCGGCCTGACCCCAAAAGGAGCCCCTATGCGCATTGTCGAGATCCGCGAGAGCACCGTCTCCATCGCGAGCCCCATCGCCAACGCCTTCATTGATTTCTCGAAGATGACCTGTTCCGTCGTCGCGGTGATCACCGACCAGATGCGGGACGGACAACCGATCGTGGGCTTCGGGTTCAATTCCAACGGCCGCTACGGTCAGGGCGCACTCATGCGCGAGCGGTTCATCCCCCGCCTGATGGATGCCGATCCGGACAGCCTGATCGACCAGACCAACGACGCTCTCGACCCCCACGCGATCTGGACCGCGATGATGACGAACGAGAAGCCGGGCGGTCACGGCGAGCGTTCGGTCGCGGTCGGGACCATCGACATGGCGGTCTGGGACGCGGTCGCCAAGATCGCCGGGCAGCCGCTCTACCGGCTGCTCGCGGATCGCTATCGCGGGGGCGTCGCCGATGACGAGGTCTGGGTCTATGCCGCCGGCGGTTATTACCACCCGGGCAAGGGGTTGGAGGGGCTCAAGGACGAGTTCCGGGGCTATCTCGACCGGGGCTACACCACCTGCAAGATGAAGATCGGCCTCGCACCGCTCGCCGAGGACCTGAAGCGGATCGAGGCCGCGCTTGAGGTGGTGGGCGACGGCCAGAACCTCTGCGTCGACGCCAATGGCCGCTTCGACCTCGAGACCGCGCTGGCCTATGCCCGGGCGCTCGAACCCTACGACCTGCGCTGGTACGAGGAAGCCGGCGACCCGCTCGACTACGCGCTTCAGGCAGAGCTGAGCCAGGCCTATTCCCGCCCGATGGCGACGGGCGAGAACCTGTTCTCCATGCAGGACGCCCGCAACCTGATCCGCCACGGCGGGATGAACCCGGAGCAGGACGTGCTCCAGTTCGACTGCGCCCTGTCCTACGGGCTGGTCGAATATCTCCGCACGCTGGAGATGATGGCCGAGAACGGCTGGTCCTCACGCCGCGTGGTGCCCCATGGCGGACACCAGATGTCGCTCAATATCGCCGCCGGGCTGCATCTGGGCGGAAACGAGAGCTACCCCGACGTCTTCCAGCCCTTCGGCGGCTTCGCGGACGACGTGGAGGTGCGAGACAGCCGCGTCGGCCTACCCGACATCCCGGGCGTCGGCTTCGAGGCGAAATCCGCCCTCATTGACCTGCTGCGCCGGGAGCTTCTTTCCTGACAGAGCCGGTGCTGGTCGCAGCGCCTGAGGGGGCGGACGCGATTGCAACCTGACTGATAACCATGCTCATGTTCGGAGCGAAGCCTGGTCGGAAAAGACGACTATAGCTTTCAACGATCTCAGAACGCCTGCAAGAATGCCGGTTCAGCATCGCGCTTCGAGCCAGACCTGTCCGTCCGTGGACCGCCCATTTGCGCCGCGTGAAGCCACTGTCTGCCCCTTTGGTTGCGGCCATGCACAAGACTTTCTGGCCACCCAATTCGGAACTCACGCAGCGTTGAAGGGAAGATCTGTCGGTTCGTTTCGCAGTTCATGCAGCACCGGTTTCAAGTCATCCTCAGGTCTATTCGACCATGAAAACATCCCCCATCGAGCGCATCACTGTCAGGTCGCAGCCCACCCTTCCGGTCGGCGCGATGAACGCCCAAAACGCATCTCAAAAACCGATGGCAATTGTGTGATGGCGGAGGGAGTGTAACGAATACCGAACTCTCTCCGTCCTTGGCGGGTACAATTTTGATTGCTGGCACCTTTCCGCTTCGATAGCGTGTGAGCAGCCCAGAAATTGGGCGCGCACAGTTCGCGTGCGCGCAGGGCTTGGCGGGAGCGCAATTTGGACAGGGACAAGGCTGAACTTCGCTGGGGGGTCGAGCAGCGGCTCGAGTTCATTGAGTTCCGCCTGTTCTGGGAGGGTCACGTCAATCGCATCGACGTGATGCAGCAGTTCGGCGTTTCGGTGAACCAGGCGTCCTCGGACCTGAACCGCTACATCGCGCTGGCGCCGGACAACATGGTCTACGACAAGAGCGCGCGCACCTATGTCCGTGGCCGGGGCTTCGACTGCAAGTTCCGCCCGCCAGATGCAGCGCATTACCTTGCCCAGCTCCGCCTGGTTGCCGACGATGTGCTGGAGCGCGAAGAGTGCTGGATCCCTGACCTGCCGTCCTACGCTTCCGCACCGACGCCTGTGCGGGGCGTCGATCCAGTGACGCTGCGCTCGGTCGTCGGTGCCATCCGCCAGTCCGAGGCGATTGAGGTGAAGTACCAGTCTCTGTCGAGCCCGGAGCCGCGCTGGCGCTGGATCGCTCCGCACGCCATCGGGTTCGACGGGTTTCGCTGGCATACGCGGGCGTTCTGCCTGACCGGCGAATGCTTCAAGGACTTCCTGCTCTCACGGATCCTCGGCATCCGCGGATCGCGGGAGAGCGAAACGTCGGCCAACGACGATCGCGACTGGCATTCCGAGGTCACCCTCGAGGTCGGCCCCCACCCTGAGCTCTCGGAGTCGCAGGCCAAGGTCATCGCGCTCGACTACGGGATGCGGGGCGGCAAGGCGAAGATCAAGGTGAGGCGCGCGCTCCTCTACTATGCGTTGAGACGACTTGGACTTGATACCGATCCGGCAGCCCGGAAGCCGCAGGATCAGCAGATCGTTCTTCTGAATGCGACTGACATAATCGGAGAACGACGGAATGGCGCGAGGTCAACGGGTCAATGAAAGACCTTCGCTCCAGCGCCAATCCTCAGCAATTGTCTGCTATCAATGCGGCGGAAGGACCTGTTCTGATTATCGCCGGCCCTGGCTCCGGCAAGACTTACACTCTCGTCGAGCGAATTGTTCACCTGATCACCGAGAAGAAGGTTGCGCCAGAGAGCCTCCTGGTCGTCACATTCACTGACAAGGCGGCCCGGGAGCTGACCACCCGAGTTTCAAATCGCCTCGCTGAACTCGATATCCGCTTCAACCTGAATGAAATGTACCTCGGCACATTTCACTCGATCTGCCTGCGCCTACTGGAAGAATTTCGTGAGTTCACCCGCCTGAGGCGAAGCTTCACGCTTTTTGACCAATTCGATCAGCAGTACTTCCTCTATCAAAAGATCAAGGATTTTCGAGAGCTTGCGGATGCGCAGCTGGTAATGGGGGATGACCAGACCGGCCGGTGGGCGCAGTCGGAACAACTGATGAAGTGGTTGAACAAGGTCAGCGAAGAGGCCTTGGATCCCCATGTTCTTGAAACCGCGCCGGATCCGGAGGTGCGCGCGCTCGCTCGTTGTTTCCTGAAGTACCAAGAGCTTCTCGAAGAGAATAACTGCCTGGACTTCTCCGGCATCCAGTACGAGGCGCTGCAGCTCTTGCGCCGACACCAGGACGTGCTCGCTCAGCTGCGCGACAAAATTACGCACCTGATGGTCGATGAGTACCAGGACACTAATACGATCCAGGAAAAGATCCTGCTCCTTCTCGCGGGCGACAGGAGTAACCTCTGCGTCGTCGGTGACGATGACCAAGGCCTCTACCGCTTTCGAGGGGCCACAATTCGCAACATCCTCGAGTTCCCACAGCTCTTCCCGCCAGACAGCTGTAAGCAGTTGCGGCTGACGGTGAACTATCGTTCCCACCCTGGGATCATCGACTTCTACAACCAGTGGATGGAGCGGCTGGATTGGGAGGAACAAGGCAGGACATTCCGCTTCCCGAAGCAGATTCTTCCGCGTGAGGATAGTTTTCCTGAAGCGCCGGCCGCGGTCAGGCTTGGCACATCGGACGAGAAAGGCGAGAACGAGAACTGGCACGCCGAAGTTCTCGCTTTCCTGACAGGGCTACGCGACTCCGGCCGCCTGACCGACTGGAATCAGGTCGCCTTCCTTTTTCGTTCGGTGAAAAACGACCGCGTTCTTGATCTGGCACGCTTCCTCGAAGGCAACGGCATCCCTGTCTATTCGCCGCGCTCCAACATGTTCTTCGAGCGCGAGGAAATCCGTTTGATGATCGGAGCGCTGATCTTCCTGTTTCCGCAGTTCCCCAAGGTGCGGCAGTGGGCCGAAGGCGCCCAGCTGGCGATCTGGGATTATTACGACCAGCAGTGCTTCAAGGCGTTCACGGACGAGCTTCGGAAGCCGGAGAACAGCCGCATGCTCGAGTGGGCCCGCCCGCTCGCCAAGCGCCATGCCGTCCTGACTCAAACCGCGGACTACGCGTTCTCGGGGCTGTTCTATCAGCTTCTCCAGTTCCCCCTGTTCTCTCGCTTCCTCGACGAGGAGGCGATGCAAGGCGTGGACAAGGGCCGCGCCGCCCGCAACCTTGCCACGTTCTCGAAGCTGATCACCAAGTTCGAATATCTTCACTACGTCACGGTCTTGAACCCCGAGTATCTCGAGCGCGACCTGCGGAACCTGTTCAATCAGTTCTTCCGCTTCCTAAAGGATGGCGGCATCGGGGAGTACGAGGACGAGGCCGAATACGCTCCGAAGGGCTGCGTCTCGTTCCTGACCATCCACCAGTCGAAGGGGCTAGAGTTCCCGGTGGTCGTGTGCGGCTCGCTGGAGGCCGTGCCACGCAAGCAGCACACCGATCTGGACGAGATCCTCGAGGACGGCGGATACCTCTCGAAAGCGCGGTTTGAGCCCTTGGACCGCATCAAGCACTTTGACTTCTGGCGCCTCTACTACACTGCGTTCTCGCGGGCGCAGAACCTGCTGGTCCTGGCCGCACAGGAGCGGCACGGAAAGGGGCTCGGCAAGTCACCCTCGAAGTATTTCGAGAACGTCTTCCACGCCCTTCCGGACTGGCGGACGGTCGACCTGACCCGGTTCACCTTCGAGAAGGTGAAGGAAATCAACCTCAAGCGCGAATACTCCTTCACCTCGCACATCACGCTGTTCGAAAACTGCGCCGAGCAATATCGCTTCTTCAAGGAGCTCGAGTTCGCCGCCATCCGTGTCAGCCCGATGCTGTTCGGCACCCTCGTCCACCAGACCATCGAGGACATCCACAAGGCCGTCCTGCGGGGCGAGGAGCACACGGTCACGCCGGACCACATCGACGCCTGGTTCTCCACCAACTACGCGATGCTGTCGAAGAAGGAGCGCGTGTACCTGGCGCCCATCACCCTGGAGGCCGCGCGCAAGCACGTCATGCGCTACTACGAGCGCGAGAATGGCAACTGGGACCGGATCAAGGAAACCGAGGTCGAGATCTCGCTGGTCAAGGATGACTACATCCTCAAGGGCAATGTCGACCTGATCCGGGGCGAAGGCGGCACTGTCGAAGTGGTGGACTTCAAGTCCGAGAAGAAGCCCGACATGGAGAAGGACCGCGAGCGCCTGCGCCAGTACCAAAGCCAGCTAGAGGTCTACGCCCACCTCATCGAAGAGCGGACCGGCCAGAAGGTCAGCCGGATGCACCTCTACTACACCGGCGAACAGGACGGGAACCCGTATGTCAGCTTCGCCAAGGACGACCGGGCGATCGGCAAGACGGTCGCCCGCTTCGACGAGATCGTCCACCGCATCGAAAGTGCGGACTACCGGATCGCCGCGCGGCCCGACCGGCTGTGCGAGAACTGTGACATGCGCGCCTATTGCGACGCGAAGAACTGGAATTTCAGGGAAGATGACCGATGAGTGATGTGAAAGCCGATCAGACCGCGATGGACCTTGGCGCCGAAACCGGCGGCGTAGAGAGCGTGGAGAAGTTCCAGTTCGCCCCGATCAAGGGCTACCCGATGCTGAATTGGCGGGGGAAGCGACCGTTCACCTCCACGCAGTTTTTTCCGGCGCAGCTGAAGGAGGTACATGGACCGGAAGTCGATGGCTGGCGCAACAAGATCTTCTGGGGGGACAACCTTCAGGTAATGAGCCACCTACTCAAGGAGTTTCGCGGCAAGGTGGACTTGATTTACATCGATCCGCCATTTGATTCAAAAGCAGACTATAAGAAGAAGATCAGCGTAAAGGGCGCTGAAGCCGAAACAAGCAACACCAGCTTTGAAGAAAAACAATACTCTGACATCTGGAGCAATGACGAGTACCTTCAATTTATGTTTGAGCGGTTAATTCTGATGCGCGAGCTGCTTTCTGAGCGTGGGGCAATATACTTGCATTGCGACTACCGGAAAGCGCATGAGATTCGCTGCCTACTGGATGAGGTTTTCGGAAAAGACAACTTCCTAAACTCTATCGTCTGGATGTTCGGGACGCGCAGCTCGATCAAGACCTCTTGGAAGAGAAGCCATCACGATATTCATTTCTATAAGAAAGATAAGAATCCGGTCTACAACTGGAGCGATGAAATGGTGATTGAGCCACTATCGGAAGCAACGATCAAGAAGTATCGACTTGAAGATGAGAATGGTCGTTATCGCCTTAATGGGCGCTTCATAAAGGGCAGCCCTATCAAGGGCGCGAAGGATGTCGATGCCAAGTGGGAGTTGACTCACCCTGAGTTAGTCGTTCGCGACTACATTCGAGATGGCAAGGTTGCTAATGATTATTTCTTCATTGATATCGAAAATCAATCATCAGACACTCGGACGGACTATCCGACACAAAAGCCAGAAGAGCTTTTGTACAAGCTGATTTCCGCGTCCACCAAGCCTGGAGACATAGTTTTCGATTGCTTTATGGGTTCGGGTACAGCGCAAGCAGTAGCCATGAAGCTTGGCAGAAAGTTTCTAGGGGCCGACATAAACCTTGGCTCCATCCAAACCACCACCCAGCGGCTCCTTAAAGTCGCCGGTGAGGTATCACAAGAACTGCCAAATTCGGACGAACCTAAGTTTCTCGGCTTTGAAATTTACAACGTTAACCACTACGAGGTATTCCGAAATCCTGTTCAGGCAAAAGACCTCCTTCTGGAAGCCCTCGAGGTTCAGAAGCTCGAGATGAGCACTGTTTTCGATGGCGAGAAAGACGGCCGGATGGTCAAAATCATGCCAGTGAACCGTATCGCCACCCGTGCCGACCTGAACGAGATGATCGCGGGTTTCGACTACAAGGCCTGGGAACGCCGACAGGCCGAGCACCCGAACCGGCCGGTGGAGAAACTCATGCTCGTCTGCATGGGACACGAGCCCGACCTCGCCGCCCGGCTCAAGATGGAGGCAGCACCGTACAAGATCGATGTCGAGGTGGTAGACATCCTGCGCGACAAGGCCAACCTCGAGTTCCGCCGCGACTCCGAGGCAAAAGTCGTCATCGAGGATGGCGAGCTGGTGGTGGAGCGCTTCTACCCCATGAACCTGCTGCAGAAGCTGTCGATGCAGAAGGAGACGGTCGAGGACTGGCGCGAGTTGGTCGAGAGCATCCTCATCGACTGGAACTACGACGGCGCCGTCCTCCAGCCCGCTGTAGTGGACATCCCCGGCAAGGCCGACCTAGTCGCTGGTTGCTACAAGGTGCCCGCTGACGCCGGAACGATCCGCGTCAAGATCACCGACCTCCTCTCCGAGTCCTGGGAAGAGAGCGTGACCAATGGCTAGGCGCACCAGGGCAGTCAGCGCGTCGCTGGACTTCGCCTTCTTCCAGTTCCTGTGGGAATTCTACCGCGGCAACCGCGGCACGATCCGCACCCACTACAAGGAGCTGACCCGCAAGTTTCTGGACTTCAACAACCCGGACAGGAACCCCAAGGCCTTCCTGCGCCAGCCTCAGTACGAGGCGCTGGAGATCTATGTCTTCCTGAAGGAATTCATGGACAACGCGAAGGTCGAGGAGATCTTCAAGGCGTGGTTCGAGAAGACCGGCCGCTTCGCCGGCCGCCAGGAAGGCGGCATCATCGGCGGCGACACGCGCCAGGGCTCGATTTTCGATGCCGTGACGCAGGACCAGTACAAGGCTGTCTTCGCGGCCATGCGGAAAAACTCCCGCATCTACCCGAACTACATCTTCGCCCTGACCATGGGGACCGGCAAGACGATCCTTATGGCGACGTGCATCTTCTACGAGTTCCTGCTGGGCAACAAGTTCGAGAAGGACAAGCGGTACTGCCACAACGCGCTGGTCTTCGCCCCGGACAAGACCGTCCTCCAGTCACTGAAGGAGATCGAGTCCTTCGACCTCGCGCTGGTCGTTCCCCCCGAATACGTGAACTTCCTGACCACCCATCTGCGCTTCCACTACCTCGAGGAGGCTGGCACCTCGCTCAGTACGCTGGACCAGTCGCGCTTCAACATCGTGGTCTCGAACACACAGAAGATCATCCTGAAGCGTCGCCACAAGGAGAAGACCCCGTTGGACGCGCTGTTCGGCGCGACCCCGGACACGGTGACAGCGCCCGGGGTCTATGGTGACGCGGCCGACCTCTATGCCTGGGATCAGCCCGAAGAAGAGGCCGAGCTGACCACTAACCAGCGGTTCGAAAAACTGTGCCGTCTCGAGCAGCTGGGCATCTATGTGGACGAGGCGCACCACGCCTTTGGCAAGACGCTCGCCAAGGACATGGGGATCGGCGCCAAGGAGACTGACACGAGCCTCCGCACCACCATCGACCAGCTCGCCGCCAATCTGAACCGAGCCGGGACACGCGTCGTCGCGTGCTACAACTATACCGGCACACCGTACGTCGGAAAAGAAGTGCTGCCCGAGGTGGTCTATGCGTACGGACTGAAGGAGGCCATCGACAAGGGTTTCCTCAAGAAGGTCGTCCTTCACGGATACCGAAACACCCGGACGGACGAGTTCGTCGACATAGCCATCGAGCAATTCCTCGATGAGACTGGCGATCTGAAGCCTGAGGGCATGCTGCCCAAATTGGCATTCTTCGCAGCCACGATCGAGGAACTAACCAAGGAGCTCCGCCCCGCGGTCGAACGAGCCCTCGCCAAGAGAAACGTTCCGACGTCCCGCATCCTCGTCAACGTCGGCGACGAGAAGTTGACTTCGAACGACGACATTCGGGAGTTCAACCGTCTGGACGCCCCGGAGTCGGAGAAGCAGTTCATTCTGCTCGTAAACAAGGGGCGCGAGGGCTGGAACTGCCGGTCCCTATTCGGCGTTGGCCTCTTCCGCGAGCCCAAATCCAAGGTTTTCGTGCTTCAGGCCACCATGCGCTGCCTTCGCGCCATCGGCCAAGCACAGCACACCGGGCATGTGTTTCTCTCCGACGACAACATGGAGATCCTGAACGACGAGCTGCAGCAGAACTTCAGGATCAGCGCTGCCGAGCTGCAGAACGTCGCCAGCGACAAGGAGCGCGTCCAGGTCAAGGTCATCGAGCCCCCCGTGAAGATCAAGCTGGTGCGGGTGCGCAAGGAATACAAAGTTCGCGAAAAAACTGTCACGCCTGGACAGACGCTCTTCCCCGAGCTGTCTGCTCGGGACAAATGGAGTGAGCTTGTCGAGAAATATCGGCTCGTGGAGACGCAGCAGGAAGGGCTCACCCCAAGCGAGGCCGCCCGTGCGTCATCCAGCAGGACGTTCGACCTTACCGAGCGCCGCGAGAAGCAGGTGTTCTCACGCCTCAGCCTTGTGGGAGAAGTCGCTCGGTATCTCAACCAATCGCCATTGGAAATCGAGTCGCTGCTGGATGCCACAATGGAAGGCGTGAATAAGCTCGCTGAAATCACTAACGAGTTCAATGAGCTGCTCTACGACGAGGTCATTCCACGCTTGTTCCGGATGATCTTTGAGCTGGATGAGTCGGAAAAAACCGAAGAGCACGAAGTCGAACTCATCAAGCTCCCTGCGAACGGTTATTACGAGATCACGGGTGCCAAGGACAAGATTGTCCGCAGCACGGACGCAGTGGTGAAAGATCATGAGCGCGACAAGAGCTTCCATCTCGACACCTACTGCTTCGACTCGAATTCGGAGCGAACGCTGTTCTGGGATCTCCTAAGAGAGAAACGAGTGAAAAAGATCTATTTTACTGGCATGCTTACGCACGGTCAGTCGGACTTTTTCATTCAGTATATCGACCCTGACTCCCACACGGTTCGCAGCTACTATCCCGATTTTGTTTTTCTCCGCGAGGAGCCGGACGGCAGCGAAAAGTACGTCGTGGTAGAGGTCAAAGGCGATCATCAGGTCGACAATGCGGTAGTTCAGGCCAAGAAAGAGTTTGCCGAGCAAATAGCAGTGGCCAGCGGCATGGAATACCAGATCATCAAGTCAACTGATGCCGATAATCGACGTTACAGAACTCTGCTATAAGCGCCACTCGAGCACCACACGCTTAACAAAACAAGGGTAACAGCCAGATGGCGAAAAAGAGGATTTCAAAGAGCACTCTTTCGATGTTTCTTCGAACAAAGTGCGATCGAGAACTCTATCTTTCTTTGCACGAGGACTCTGTACTTGAGGCCAATGGCATGCCTGTCCCCCTCCAAGCTCGTCCAGGAATCGGCGTACTCCAGACTGCCGGACGAGACTTCGAGGATGAGCGGAACGATCAGTTGATCCAAGCTTTCGGTAACCTGGTCATCTACCAGCCGGACAAAGGCGGTGCAAATAAGCCTGTCAAAGCACCGCTCGCGTCGTTGCTCGCCAAGGTTACGGCGTTGCCGTCTATCATCTTGCAAGGCAAGTTCGAGCCCTCGTCCTTCCTAAATGCGGCAATGGCGAATATCGGGCTCCAACCCGTGCAAGTTGCCCAAGTACCACCTATCGCGGGCCTGATACCTGACATCATTGTTGTGCGCCCGGCCGCGGCGGATGATGAAGAAGTCGGCGCAGATGGATGCCGCAGGCCCATTGACCCAAAAACAGAGACGCGTCGGGCGCTGAGCATTATTGATGTTAAACATACAAGTGAGGCGAACCCGAGCTACTCAGCGGAAGTGGCGCTTTATGCACTTTTTCTTTCCAACTGGATCGTCGATCAGGGCTTTCAAAACGACTACTTTGTAACGATTCGAAGTTATTTGTGGACCCGCTTTAAGCAAGGTCAATCAGCGCTCGATGGCTTGATTTCGGGCGCCTCCCCCGCATCACCAATTCAATATCTCGATGCGCTGATCGCCGACAGCGAGGATGCAAACCTTCGCTTCTATCTTCCTACCGTGCTGCATTTCTTCCGCGAAGACTTGCTCCGGGTAATCTCCACTGGAGATCGGGCAGTCAACGGATGGGAGGATCTCGAATGGCACGTCGATGGCCGCTGCAGCGCGTGTGACTGGCTTGGGCACGAGAAGTGGGCGAACTCGAAGGACAAAGCGCGTATCGCGGCGCAGCCAACCCACTACTGCTATCCTGCAGCGAAGCAGACCGGGCACTTAAGTCAGATTGCCGGTATGACTCGAGGCGCGAGAAAAACGCTGCAGATCAATGCTATCCAGGACACTGCAGGTGCAGCGAGCGCACAATCGGCGCATCCCGCTTTCCAACAGCACAGTCACCTCAAGAAGGAACGGAGCCGTATCCCCGCTAGGGCACAGGCGCTGATTTCCTCTACGACGAGCGTGGATAATGCGGCTGTGCTGGCAAGCTTGGCGCCTGCGCCACAGCTCCATGTAGCTATTACGGTCAATTTCGACCCAAGTGCTGGCCTGCTTACTGGGCTGTCAATACTGGGTCGAGCAACTGCGTATGTAAAAGGTCAATCCCCGCGAAGATTTGCACCTAAGTGCTTTGTCGTGGACCAGAAGACGCTGGCTGACGAATGGGTCGCTCTGGAAGGACTCTTGTCGACGCTGTCGGATATGGTTGATCAGGCCGAGGCATTTGTTCGCGCCGCCGGGAGAACTCCACTCACGGCACAAGTTGCGTTCTGGGAGCAACGTCAGTTTGAAGAGCTTTGTGCGGCAATGGGGCGGCATTTGCCGAGGGTGTTGAGCCTGACCAACCGTAAAACCAAGGCGCTGGCGTGGCTATTTCCGGCCGATGAGTTGATCGAGAAGCCCGATGGCGCAGTCAGCCCTTGCGTTGTTTTCATTGATGAGATTGTTCGGCGAGTTGTTTTTGCCCCGACACCTCACGTCATCACCTTATTCGACACGGTGGAAACCTACTTTTCCGGCCCCGGACCAGTTCGGCTTGGGGATGCATTCTATAGAGAGTTCCTGACCAACGGCATACCGAGGGAACGAATTTACGAGATCTGGAGCAACGTCACCACGATTAGGCGGGGTTCCGTTACCGTCCCCCGAAACACCGTTATCCAGGAATTCGCCAATGCATTGGACAAACAGTGCCGGGCATTGAACAGCATAGTTGAGCGGCTTCGGACGGATTTCAAAGGGCAGCTCAAGGCAAACGCCCCTAAGCTGGCATTGTCGATTCCGCAGGGGGCTCGGAACGTTGCGTTTGACAGCAAGCTTTGGGTTTGGTGGGAGGAACTACAGTATCACACCAGGAAGCTGGAGTCCCACCAGCGCCTGGCGCTCGATGCCGAGGCATTGGAGGCCAGTTATGAAGCTATTCGGCTTACCAATGGCCAGCCGACAGGGATGCCGGAAGAGTACGTTTTTGATGTTCTCCCAGGTTCAACCGAAGCCAAGCTCGACGACAACGAGGGATATCTTGCTCTTGGCAAGGAAGGGTATCCCGGACTTCCCTTGCAACGCGGGAGGGACCTAATCCCCCTTGGCGCCCCCCCGTACTCAGGTCAGAACGATACTCTGATCACGCCGCTATGGTCGGCACTTTCCGTGACACTCGTGTCCTTCGATCGAGGCACCCGAAAAGCGGTCCTGAAGCTGACCAACTGGCGTGATCCTGCTTTCGCCCCGTATCTTGTTGCCAATTCGAATGTAGATCTGCTGAATGACATCTTTGTTACAAAAGGTCAGAGCTCATTCAAATGGTACGAAACGGTAAAAAAGCTTCTGATAGCTGTAGGAAATCCTCCGATTGCTGTAGCAGATAACAATGCGGCCACTGCGATGGGTGCAAGTCCACCGAGCCCCGGCTCCGACCCTGTTACCCCTCTGGCCCGCATACTCTGGGCGGCAGATGCAGTCCACGCAACATCTGTCGTCGCCCCGGCTCAAGCCGCGTCGGTTGCCGCCTACGCCAAGGTTAAGCACAACCTGAACTGCAGCCAGACCGATGCCGTCGCGCACGCGGCGGAAAAAGGGCTGACGATCATTTGGGGACCTCCTGGGACGGGGAAAACGCAGACACTTGCCGGTTGCATTCATGGTCTCGTCCATGATGCCGTGGGGAGAAGTCAGCCACTAAAGCTATTGATCGCGGGACCAACGTATAAGGCTGTGGAAGAAATTATTGGTCGCGTTGTTGAAGCGTTGGATAACGATGCGACCTGTCCAGCCGAAGTTTACGTTGGATATTCCTCCTCGCAAGTTCCCAAGTCCTTCACTGCAGCCAACTCACATCTGCATGTCGAATCATTCCATCTGAACCAAGCCAATCAAGAAACCCAGGACTGTCTTGCAAGCTTGGCAAACACCGATGCCGTGACCATAGTTGCCACGTCGACGATGCAGGCATACAAGCTCGCAGAGTGGACGTCTGGTAACAGTGTTGGACCAGTGTTTGATGTCGTGATCGTTGACGAAAGCTCGCAGGCCCAGGTCACCACGGCGATCTCACCTTTGGCCACACTGAAAGATGATGCGCGATTGATCATTGCCGGCGACCATCTTCAGATGCCGCCGATCATGGCGCTTGAGCCACCTAAAGGGGCCGAATACTTGGTGGGCAGTATCCAGAAGTACCTGCTCGACCGTCCCTTCGGTAGCAATATCACGCCGTGTCCCCTCGAAGAGAATTACCGCTCGGCAGAAGACATCGTGGCCTATGCCCGAACGATTGGCTATCGAGCGACATTGAAGGCAGTAAACGCTGCGACAACGCTCCATCACTTGGCTGCGCTGCCGACCCCCGCATCCGGCTTTCCCGGAGGGCTACCTTGGTCGCCTCTGTGGCTGCAGATTCTGGACGTCAACAAGAAGGTGCTGACGCTGCTCCATGACGATGACCTGTCGTCGCAAAGTAATTCCTTTGAAGCCAAGATCGTCGCGGCATTGACTTGGTGCTTGAGGCAAACGGTGAGTGCAGAGCTTGACGGACGAGGTGCCGCAACGCATGCGGTACCTACGCCCGATCAGTTCTGGGGGAGGTGTATCGGCATCGTAACGCCGCATCGGGCCCAGCGCGCGTTGGTGGTTCGCGAACTGAGATCAATATTCCCATCCGATCCGCCGGACCTGATCGACTCGGCGGTCGATACCGTAGAAAAATTCCAAGGTGGGCAACGGCATACGATTATTGTCACATTCGGTGTCGGCGATGCAGACGTAATCATGGGAGAGGAAGCCTTTCTCATGCAGCTCGAGAGGACAAATGTTGCCATCTCACGTGCAATGGCCAAGTGCCTGGTGATTATGCCAATGACGCTTGCGGGCCACGTCCCTCACGACAAGAGGGCGCTAGAGACAGCTCACGCAATCAAAGATTACGTCGATGAATTTTGTAATCAGGAGATTGCAGATCAGATCGTATGTGGTTCGACGTCACGACAAGGAAAGCTACGCTACCATCAATAACTGCCTTTGATATCAAGCGCGCTCGACGTGGAAATCGAACTCAACTGCGGCGGCAGATTCTGCTCTCATCTGATCCGCTTGCCGCTTACCGGCATCCGCGGCCTTTGCCGGCCTGGTCGACACTAGGCGCCACGCGATACCGGATTCCTCAAGTGAACGCTTGAAAATTGCCTTGGCGTCGACCGCGGCAGAAGGAATGATCCCAAAGCGGACATACATATGCAGTGCTTCGGAAGAGGCTGTGGTATTGGCAATATTACGCCAAACTTTGCCGAGCGAAGTAGAGAAGGCGCTCTTTCCACCGTGGTCAAGCTGGGGGCCAGCTGAATAGTCAATAGCAGCGGGACCCCCGAGGAACCAGTTTCTCAGCCACTGGTCCTGAACGTAGGTCCGCATACCGTAATAGGGAGGGGAAGTGATCACGACTGATGGAGCGGCATTAACCAAGTGGAACACGTCGGTCGACTGGGCGTCACCACACAGAACTTGGGATATCGGAGATGGAGCAGCTCGCTCCAGTCCTACCAAACGCTCTATCTTGCGACGTAGTACTCGTAGAACGTCGATCTTAGGCGCTTTGAGACTTCTCTCTTTCCAGAAACGGACGGCGTAGTCCGGCTTGGATGCATAGGTCCTAGGCATCTGGTTGGAAAAATAGCCCGCGTTTTCCATATGCTTGGGAAGGGGGCCGTGAAGGCAGCCCAAGACAGCGGCGCGCAGGATGGTAGACGCATCAGTTTCGGACCCAAGGCTCAGCAGCCCCTCTCGCAAGGCGCAGACATCCTTAAGGGTATCAGGGTGATACGCGGCCTGAAAAAATGGCGTCGCAGGGACCTCAACTGGTTCAGTTGCCTCAAGAAGCTCGGCTGCAAGCTGGAGCGGTTCTTCTACATTACATGTCGCCAGCTTGGCCTTTGCGATGGCGACAGCAACGGGCGATGAATCAATACCCCACGCCGCGAGCCCAAGGGTGCGAGCAGCAAACAATGTGGTACCGCGACCACAAAATGGGTCAAAAACGATTGGGGCTCCCTTTACATGTCTTTTCAGCACCCTGAGAGGATATTCGAGCGGGAACATCGTGAAATATGGGCAAATGGCATTTAGCGCATTATTTTTACTGTATGCGAGTGCCATCTATCTTGCTCTTACTCTTCTCGTAGATCTTCGGACATCAAACTGACCGACGCCAACGGCGACAACGCCAGATAGACGGTTTGTGGTGAAATTCAAAGCACTTCATACGCTCGAAGCCCCGAGTGGGGTTGTCCAACGCGACGTCTATGCTCCTTACCGAAGTCTACGTGGTACTGATCGGTAAGCAACGCCAAGCAGCCCTACAACGTCTTTTCTCACGGCTGACACGCCCGTGCCTGCTCCCGCATCGCTGCGTAGTCGCTCATCATCCCCGCGACCGCTGAGTTCTCGGGCAGCAATCCCAGCTCGTCCGCCGCGCGCGCCTGAAACTCCCTGCTGTACTCGACGACAGGTGGACACGTCCCTGACCCGCGACCGTCAGAACTGACCGTCGCGCAGCCGCTCAGCCAGATCGTCGCGAGTACCAGGGCGACGCGCCGCCGCCTCAAGCATCCGTCGTTGTGCGTCATGGGATTTCTCCGCGGTTTCGAGACGTTCGGCGAGGCGCCCCGCTCGCTCGCCGGACCGCCGAAGCGACAGCAGGAACAGGAGCACGGCGAGGACGATGGCTCCGTAGCGCAGCGCAGCCCGCGTCCACGGGCTGGCCGCGATCCCGGTGAGGAGCCCGGCGATCACCGCCGGCCCCGCTTCCAGTCATCGAGGCGAGCATAGATGGTGACCGCGATGCCGCCGAGCGCCACAAGGATGAACACCCAGCGCAGGGTGTCGAGATACGGCACAAGCGGCAGGATGGCGGATTGGGTCTCTGCCAGGACGCTCTGCGCGACCTCCACCCCGGCCGCGCCGAGCGTCGCGACACCCGCCGCACCGCCGCCCTTCATGGTGCGGCTGTCGGCCAGCACTTCGAGCGCGGGCGGCGTCTCGGCTGCGAATGCGGTCTCCCGGACCGGGAATCGCTCGCCCCACTGCCGCGCGGGCCCAAGGTCGACATGGATGAAACCCGAGCGCGGATAGAAGCCGAAGCCGAGGAATCCGACCTCGCGCGCCGCGGCCTCGAACGCCACCGGGTCGTGGTTCGCCATGGCGATGTCGAAGGCGGCGCCGTCGAGGTGCTTCGACCGCGTGGCACCGCCGACGGCGCGGTTGTGCTCGGGGCTGCGATAGGCGGAGCGGACGATCAGCGGCTTGCCGAGCCGGTCGCGCAGCGCCTGCAGCTTGTCGAGCGCCGCTTCGTTTACCAGCAACTTGCCGGTGCCCCGGCAGGCGATCTCGGCGGGCGAGAAGTTGGGCCAGCGCCAGCCGCTCTCGGGTACGTCGCGCCAATGGCGGTGGAAGGTCGTCGTCATGGGGGGTCCTCCGAAAACGAAAAACCCGCCACGAGGGCGGGTGCGGTTGGGCTGATGACGAGAGATGGGGAGCGGCTACGGGCCGCCGCCGAAGATCTTGAGCTTGATGGCGATGCCGGCCAGCAGCGCCAGCATGATACCGGTGGTGATCATGCGGACGGCGGTCTGCATCGCGGTGCGGCGCACGAGACGAATGCAGTCCACCAGGGAGCGCAGATCGCGGATGTCGAGCGCGGCCTCGTCGCCGTCGAGCCCGACATCGGCGAGCGCGCGCTTCGCGCCTTCCTCGGCCGCCCGGGTCAGGACCGCCTCGAACTCGGCGTCGGGCATGCGCACGAAGCCCTCGGATCGGGGTGGTGTCATCGGGATCCTCCTTCCGCCGCTCAGCCGACCTTGCAGCCCCAGAAGGATGTGTGATCGGCGGCGAAGTAGCCGTCCGCGACCCGGAAATACCCCTGCAGCTCGACGGTATCGCCTGCCGTCAGCGGCACCATGGTCTGCAGCCAGATCGCGGTGGCGAGCGAGACGTGGGTGGCGGAGATTTCGCCGAGGGAGCCGCGGATTTCGGTCGTGCCGTTCAGGACCAGCCGCCCGCGCATGCGGGCCGTGGCGCTGGCGTTGATCTTGTAGAGGAGCGTCGCGCCGAAGAGGTAGATGCCGTCCACGGGGGCGACGAAGTGGTTGTTCGTGGCGTCGAAGACCCCCTGGTCGTTGTAGTCGGTGTTGTTCAGACCGATCTTCGTCCAGGTGCCGACGCCGACATAGTTGTCGTAGTTGGTGTACGCCTTGAAGCGCGGCAGCCGGGGCTGGTCGACGATGCCGGTGGCGTTGTCGACGCTGAGGCCATCGAAGAAGGTGCTGCCATCGGCCGAGACTGCGAGGCGGAACCGGTCAGAGCCGAAGAGCCCGACCAGCGCCTTCGTCACGAAGCCGGTCTGGAGCGTCAGGCCGAGATCGTCGCCCGCAGCCTCCTTGTTCATGGTGAAGAAGAGATCGCCGGTGCCGCCCTCGGCCACGGTCTTCGCCGTCCAGAGCGCGGCGTTCAGCTTGGCCGAGAACGGGTTCGACGCATCCGCCGTCGTGCCGAGCCCAAACAGCGCCATGTTCTGCAGCGCAGTCGGTGTCGTGCCGACCCAGCCTGCGCCGTCGTAAGCGAGCAGCAGCCCCTCGTCCTCGACCCAAGCCCGCCACCCGATCCGTGGCGGCAGGCGCAGCCAGGCGCCGTCCGTCCAGAGCGCCACATTCAGGTCCCAGCCGGACCAGTCGCCGGTCGCGCCCGAAGCCACGATGTAGCGGTCACCGTCGGCGGGGCTGCCCGGCGGCGCTGTCAGGTTCCGGTCGAGCACCGAGAGCTGGACGAGCCCGTCGAGGATCCGCAGCGCTTCGTTGTGGGTGACATGCTTCTGGGCCTGCGCCGCCAGGATGTAGGGCAGCAGGAGATGGGTCGTGGCGTCGGACATAGGGTCCTCAGAATGTGAGCGTGACGGACTTGGGCGCGCCCCGCCCGACGAGGGCGGAGAGCTGGTAGATGCGAATGTCGAGCGTGTCGCCGGGGGCGAGCAGCGCGCCCCAATCGGCACTCTGCTGGGCGGCCGTGTAGACCGCGCTCGTGCTGGTCGCAGACAGCACCCGCTTCACGGTGGCGCCGTCGAGGATCTCGACCTCGTAGGCTTCCAGTTCCTCGGTCAGAGGCACCTCGAGCCCGCCCCAGCTGTCGGCGGACAGCGCACGGGGCCGGCGCGTCCAGCGGATGGTGAGATCGCCGGGCGTGCGGGGCGTGCGCCACGGCTGCTCGACATGGGCGACGGAGAACGGACGCAGTCCGATGCCCTCGGGCATGAAGGCCTGCCCGACATACGTCTCGTCGCTGACAGGACGGCTGGCCGGACCGATGCGCCAGTTACACGGGATGCCGAGATCGGCCTCGGCGATCGGCAGTGACGCGAGCGCGGTGTCCAGCACCACGACCCGCGCGCCCGCGGGCGCCGGATTGCCCATGGCACCCTCGCTGCCGCGCTGGCCGCGCAGGAGCCGGGTGAGACGATACCGGCCCGGCGCGAGCAACTCGGCCGCGCCCGCCTGGACGATCTCCCAGACGCCGGGCGCGCTCTCGATGGCGAGCGCATTGGCGCCACCGAACAGCGTCAGGTCGGTAACGCTCTCCAGCGTCCCGGTCAGCAGATCGACCACCAGCGCATTGCCGAGGTCGAAGCGCGCGGTGGGGCCCGCATAGAAATCCGAGACCAGCGTGCCGATCCAGGCGCGACTGCCGAACGTCGTCAGCAACTCGAAGGCATCGGTCGAGGGGCTGCGGAACACCGCCATCTCGCCCGGCCAGGGAACCGCGTGCGCCGCGACCAGCGGCCGGTGCGCGGGCTGGTCCTCAGTCAGCTGCGGCAGATCCATCAGCACCGCATCCGGTGCGCCGAACACCACGGCGCGCGTCAGCGACGCCGCGCGGGGATCGCCGGGCGGCAGGTCGTAGGTCGTCCGGTCCTGGCGGACCGCCTCGATGCCGCGCGCCTCGGCGTCGGCGATGGAGACGAGCCGCAGATCGACCAGCCGCCCGTCATGGGCGAGCTGGATCGCGTCGGCCGGATCGAGCGCGAGCCTCGAGGGTGGCAATCGGAACGCCGCCGTCTCGCGCCCCACCCACGCCTCCATCAGCGCGCGGCGGCAGCGACGTTCGGTCTCCTCGGGCGGCACGGCCATCGGGAAGGACTCGGACGCGATCCGCGTCGTGTCGACGGTGATGCGTCGCGCCTCGACGAGGGCCGCGTCGTAATCCTCATCGGCGCGGGCGACCTGCCATTTCAGGGCCTGCGGCAGTTCGGTCTCTTGGCCGCGCGTCAGCTCGAGTACGTCGCCCTCGCGGGCCGCGACCAGATCATCAGGCGCGAGGGTGGCGACAGATGCCCGGCCGCGCATGATGAAGCGGATCCCCCCCTCGGTCTCGACCGCGTCGAAGCCGAAGTGGCGCGACAGCGTGGTGATGGAGGCGCGCGGGCTTTCCAGCGCGGTTATGGCGTAGCCCTCGACCGCGCCCCATTGCCCGGTAACGTCGATGCGGGACTCGGGCAGCCCCGCACGCAGACAGAGGTGCCGGACCAGAGCCGCTAGCGACACGGCACCCAGCCGCCCTGTCAGCCAGTGGCCGAGCCGCCAGTTCGCGCCGTCCGTCCAGACGTCGGTCAGCGCCGGGAAGAACGGATACGGTCGCGCGTCCCAGGTCCAGGCGGCACACTCGGGAACATGCACCATGCGACCACCGTAGACCGAGGACAGCGGGTTGTTCGCGGCATCGCCCCACCAGAGATACGTCGCCTCCAGATAGGCGCGCTGGATCGCATCGTCCCGCCAGCCCCGCGAGAAATGCGGCGTGAAGCTCTCCGACGATTTCGGGTCGAAGAAGACGTTCGGCTGGTTCGTACCCCGGTCGATTGCCGGGCAGCCGAGCTCGGTGAACCAGATCGGCTTGGACTCGGGCGCCCATGCGGTCGGCGTGCCAGCCTCGATGCCGCCCGGGCGGTCGTAGTGCGAATTCGACCACCAGGCGCGCAGATCCTTGTAGCGGAAGACCCACGGCTTAGCCGCCGAACCATCTGTGATCGGGGTCCGCACCTGCGCGGAGCGGTCCGCTGCGCTGGCATAGAACCAGTCGAAGCCTTCGCCCCCGGCGATGTTCGCCTGCAGATAGGCCCGGTCGTAGATCGCGGGCCAGCCTTCGGCCGCGTCCGCATGCTCGAAGCCGTCGCGCCAGTCCGACAGCGGCATGTAATTGTCGATCCCGACGAAATCGATCTCGGGATCGGCCCAGAGCGGGTCAAGATGGAAGAACACGTCGCCCGAGCCATCGCTCGGCTGGTGCCCGAAATACTCCGACCAGTCGGCGGCATAGCCGATCTTGGTGCCGGGCCCGAGGATGGACCGCACATCGGCGAGCAGGTCCCGATAGGCCTGCACCGCCGGATAGGCGCTGGCGCTCGAGCGGATCGTCGTCAGCCCCGGCATCTCGGTGCCGATCAGGAAGGCTTCGACACCGCCCGCCGCCGCGCAGAGATGGGCGTAGTGCAGCACCATGCGGCGCAGGCCCCAGTCGCCGGGCGATCCGGTCCAAGTGACGCTCTCGCCCGAGACGCTGAAGCTGGCAGGCGTGGCCGCGCCGAACAGCGCCGCGACCTCGCTTGCGGCCGTGGTTGTCTTGTCCACGGTCCCTGCGACCCCCGCTGCAGGCGAACAGGTGATCCGCCCCTGCCAGGGGAAAGCGGGCTGCCCCGTCTCGGCGGCGTTGTCGGAGTACGGGTTCGGCAGCGTGTTGCCGGGCGGCACGTCCATCAGGATGAACGGGTAGAAGGTGACCCGCAGCCCGCGCGCCTTCATCTCCTGGATCGCCTGCACCACGGCGAAGTCGGACGGCGTACCGCCATAGACGGGGCGGTCCTGGTCGTCGCGGCTGACGAGGAAGGCATTGGCGCGGCTCACGCCGTTGACCGACCAGCTGGCGGGCGTGGTGGATTTGGCCGACACCTCGACGCCCGGCCGGACCTTGCAGGAGCCCGCGCGCAGGTCGTCGCCGAACCACGCCACGACGAGGCTGACGCTCTCGACCGCAGGCGCCATCGCCTGCAGCCGGTCCAGCGCCTCCACCATGTCGGTGGAGGCGGCGAGCGCATTCAGGTTCTCCGGCACCGTTGCGCCGCCATCGGTCTTGCGGATCGCCTGCGTAGCGTAGGTGAATTCGCCGGATGCCGGGATCATGGTGACGGCGCGGGTCAGCCCTTCGGCAGTGTCGGGGTCGGCGAGCGGGCGGAACACCTCGAAGGAAAGCTGCGGCAGGCGGTTGCCATAGGTCGAGAGCGCCAGTTCCTCGAAGACCACATAGGCGGTGCCGCGATAGGCAGGCGTGCCGGCCACGCCCATCCTCGTGGCGATGAACGGATCGGCGGTCTGCGCCTCATCGCCGGGATACCAGCGCCAGGTCACGCCGGAGAGGTCCATCGGCTTGCCGTCGGCCCAGATGCGGCCGATGCCGGTAATCGGGCCTTCGCACAATGCGACCGCGAAGCTGGCGTAGTAGAGATACTCGGTCGTCTTGACCTTGCCGCCCCCGCCGCCCTTGCCGCCGCCCTGCGTGGTGGTCTTGGTCTCCTCGCGAAAATCCGTGGCCCAGATGATGTTGCCGCCCATGCGCATGCGACCGTAGAGCCGCGGGATGACCGCGCCTTCGGTGGCCGAGGTGATGCGCAGCGTGTCGAGCCGCGCGCCCTCAATGCGCTGCGTCGGCGCGAGCGACGAGATGATCCAGCTGTCGACGACAGAGCCGATGCTGGAGCCTATGAAGCCGCCGATGGTCGCGGCGCTGACGCCGAGGATCGCGCCGCCGATGCTGCCGCCAATGGCGGTGCCTGCGGCACCGAGGACAAGCATTGCCATGTCGGGGTCTCAGCGTTGCGGAAACAGGAAGGCGAAGGCGATGCGCCGCCGCCAGAATTGCGTGAGCGGCTCCTCGATTACGCCGAGCCGCTCATAGGCGTGGAGGAAGGTATCGGGCCCGGTGAGGATCCCGACATGCTTGGCGATGGCGCGGGGCTTCATGCGGAAGAGCACCAGCGCGCCGGGACCAGCCTCGGCGGGCGACTCCTCGACCATCATGCTCCGCGCGCCCTCGGCCAGAACCTCGCGCGGCCCGGTCTCGCCCCAGTCCCGGCTGTAGGGCGGGATCGGGAACGGCTCGGGGCCGACGACATCGCGCCAGATGCCTCGCGCGAGCCCGAGGCAGTCGCAGCCGACGCCCCGAAGGCTGGCCTGGTCGTGGTACGGCGTGCCGAGCCAGGACCGCGCTATGGCGATGACGCGGGTGGGATTAGCGGAGGTCACAGCACGGACCCCTCGTGGCCGCCATCCTTGGTGGCGTAGCGCAGCACCGCGTCCTGGCCGGGGATGTGCGGGAAACCGCGAAAGTTGGCGGTGTTCGCGAACTTCGCGCCACAGGTCTCGATCCGCTTGTCGCAGCCCGCACGGATTACGAAACCGTCGCCCTCGGTGATCGCGCGCACCGGCGCTTCGAGCAGCGTCAGCACAGCGATGCCGTCGGTGACGTCATGGCCCAGCACCTCGGTGCGCCGCCCCCCGTTTGCACCGCTCGTCCAGTCCAGCGTCCCGAATGTGAACCAGCTGGGGGTGAATGCGCCCAACCCCGAGGCGGTGAAGGCGCGGTCACGCAGGAGATCGATCACCGCGCCCGTGCCCTTGAAGGCAGGTTCTTCCAGATCGACGCCGCAGCGCGCGTCGCCGAGCGCAGCGTCGCAGGTCGCCTGGAAGGTCCGCCCAACCGTCTGGCCCAGCACATGCGCGAGCGAACGGACCTCCGCGACGAAGGCCAGACGCCCGCGCCGGATCTGCCCGATGGCCCCGCGTGGCATCAGTACGCGCTGGGACGTATCGGCCCAATTCACCCGCCAGACCTCGACCTCGGCATTGTCCCAGCGGCCGTCGAGGATGTCAGTCTCGGTGATCCGGTCGGAGGTCAGCACGCCCTCGGCGTCCTGCGCATCGACCGACAGGTCCGAGCCCGTGCGCACCTCCGACGCCGTGAGCCCGCTCTCGGGCTCGAAGTCGGTCCCGTCGAAGCTCAGCGTCCGGTCGTGATCGGTGAAACCGAAGGTGACGCCATCGGCGCGCGTGATCCGCCAGCACCAGGCGAGCATGGTCGTGCCCTCCTCGAGATGGGCCTGCAGGGCGGGATCAAGTGTCTTCATCGGCGCAGTTCCAGAAGCGGAATGGAGGTGATCGAGCCGAGCCGCTCGAGGTCGAGCGTCACGTCGAGCGCGTCC
The DNA here is from genome assembly GCF_042679605.1 of Litorisediminicola beolgyonensis. Classification (NCBI taxonomy): domain Bacteria; kingdom Pseudomonadati; phylum Pseudomonadota; class Alphaproteobacteria; order Rhodobacterales; family Paracoccaceae; genus Litorisediminicola; species Litorisediminicola beolgyonensis. Next base: position 51,496 of record NZ_JBHTMU010000017.1, on the reverse strand, counting down.
GTGTCGAAGCGGACCGGCACGTCGAACTCGAAACCTGCGGTGACCGTGACGCCGGAGCCCGGCGCGGCGGCGAAGGTGATGAGGCCGGTCGTGGCGTCGACCGACCAGCCGGAGGGCTGCTCGACGCTCGACAGCGCGATGCGGACGCTGCCTGCCACCGGCTTGGCGATGGCGCGCGTCCAGGATTGCGCCCCGGAGGCGTAGCGCTTGACCAGCTGGAAGGCGGTCATCGCGCCGTCGCCGGTGCCGATCGCCTGGTCGGTTGGCGATGGCGTGGCCGAGGGCAGGCAGGACTTATGGTCGCCCCAATCCTTGAATCGGAAGCCATGCAGCCGCCCGTTTCGTGCTTCAAAGAAGGCAACGACCGCCGCAAGATCGTCCGCGCGGCGGATGCCGTAGGCGACATCATAGCGACGGCGCGAATTGGCCCAGCTCGCGTTGCGCTCCTCGTCGCCCGAGGCGAGCTCGACGATCTGGGTGCGCCGCTCCGGCCCGCCCCGCGCGCCGCGGCTGATGTTGTCGGGAAACCGGACCTCGTGAAACGCCATCACATGCCCCTCCGCCCGAGCGACACGGCGCGGGCGATATCCGCCGCGACCTGCGTGCGGGACTGCCGGAAACTCTCGGCGTCGCGGGCCATGATCGTGACATTGACGCCGCCGCCTGCGCCGTAGCTCTGCGCTTCGCGTCGCGACAGCACCCGCTCTCCACGCTGCAGGATCGCGGGCACCTCGTCGTGACGAAGCCCAGCCATCCCGCCGCCATGCATTCGCGGGGCAGCGGCGAAGGCCATGGCCGGGACCATGCGCGAGGGCCCGGCAGAGCCGACCATCCCGCCCGCATGCAGGACGTTCGCGAAAATGCCGCCCGCCCCGGAGAACACGCCAGAGAGCGCGTTGGCGATCGGCCCGAGGATGAACCGCCGCGCCGCGAGCTGGGCCAGATCGGCGAGCAGAGTGGTGACGAGATCGCGGAAGTTCAGCTTCCCGGTCTTCACGAACTGGCCCACCGCGTTCTCGGCCGACTGGAAGGCGCCGACGAGGCTCTGGCCGATGTCGCCTCCGATGTCGCGGGCCTTGCTGGCGAAGTCAGACAGCGCCGCCGTGACCGCCTGCCAGCCGGTGACCGCCGTCTCGACGTTGGGCTCGGCCGCAGCAGCCGCAGCACCCGCGGCCGCACCGGCATTGGTCGCCGCCTGTCCGGCCCCATCGAGCGCGGTCTCGAACCGTTCCGCCGCAGTCATTGCCTCAGTCAGCGCATCGGTGCCGCCCTCGGCGCTGCCCTGCACAGCGTCACGCAGGGCCTGCCAGCTTGCAAGTGGCGCACGAGCACCTTCGGCCAAATCCCGCGCGGCGCCGCGATACGTGTTGGCTGTGGCCAGTGCAGAATTGGCCGTCTCGGTGAGCCCGAGATCGGGGTTTGTGAGCGGGTTCTCTTCGAAGGCCCGGTCGAACGCCGTCTGCGCGGCAGTCGTCGCGGCCCTCGCAGCACCCTCAAACCGGTTCTCAATCTGGCCCAGCTCAAGATCCGGGATAATCGAGATCCGTCGTTCGGACCCGAGCGCTTCCAGGCCCTGATTGATCCCGCCGATGAACGTGTTGATCCGCGAGACCACCCCGTTCAGCATCGCTTCCACGCCGTCGATCAGGCTGTTGGCGGCCTGGAACGCCAGGTCGCCGATGGCGGCGGGCAACAAGCCCCAGATCGCCTTGATCGCCTCATAGGCACCCTCGAAGGTGTTCGCGGCGGTGTTGCCGAAGGCCACGACGCTCTCGATGGCGCTCTGCGTGGCCAACGCGGCGTCCGCCTTCAGGTCGAAGAACATCGCGGTGGCAGCGGCCCCAGCCGCTGCCGCGCCCATGCGGATCCGCTCCCAGACCTCGACGGCGAGGTCCTTCAGGAGCGACATCGCCTCGCCGAACCCGCCCGCGCCGGAGACGAGGCGAGTGAACTGGTAGACGAGCTCACCCGCACCGACGATCAGCGCGCCGATGCCGGTCCGGATCAGCGCGCCGCGCAGGACGACCAGTGCTGTGGCGAGGCCCCGGACCGAGAGCGCCGCAGCGGCCATGCCGGCGACCCAGCGGCCCGCGAGGAAGGCGGCGAAGGTCGCGGCGTAGGTGGTCAGGCGGCCGATGTTGTCGAAGAGGCCGCGGATCGCGACGCCAAGCGGCCCGGTGCGACTGGCAAGCGCTGCCATGGCGTCCGCAACCGCCTCCAGCGCGGGGGCTGCGGCGACTGCGAGCTGGTTCGACAACCCGCGCCAGATCAGCCCGAGCCGGGAGATCGCGTCGTTCGTCCGCTCGATCTGGTCGGCATCCTGTTCAGAGACGACCACACCAAAAGCAAGCACGTCCTCTGTCGCCTGGCGCAGCGTCGCCGTGTCGATCCGCGACATGGCGATCGAGCCTTCCTCGCCGAAAAGCTGCCCCGCAACGGCGGCGCGCTCGGCGGCAGGCACGAAACTCTCGATGGCGGCGTTGATCGCACCAACCCGCTGGTCCAGCGGCAGCGCGATCAGCTCGTTGGCCGAGAGCCCCAGCCGGTCGAGCGCGTCGGCGGCGGGGCCGGTCCCGGCCGCAGCTTGGCTGAGACGGCGCGTCAGGTCCTTCGTCGCCTGCTCGATACCGGACATCGACACGCCCGCCAGCTCGCCCGCGCGCTCGAGCGTCTGGATCGAGGCGACGGTGGTGCCGAGCGACTGCGCGAGCTTGGACTGCGCGTCGACCGTCTGGAGGCCGGAGCGGATCATCGCCACGCCAGCGGCGGCTGCGGCGGCCACCGCAGCGGCGGCCGCGACCCGGACCCGGCGCGAGAAAGCCGCGAGCCGGGCGTTCACCGCCTCCATCTCCCGGCTCAGCCGTCCGAAGCCGCGCGACCCGGCTTCGCCGACACCTTCCAGCTCGGCGCGCACCTGCCGTCCGCCGAACGCTGCGAGGCGGACGCTGACCCTCTTCTCAGCCATGGGAGTGATCCATCTGTTCGTTGAGCTTGGCGACCATCACCGCTTCGATGACGGGCAGCAGTTCGGCCATGGCGAGCGGCGGCACGCCGAGCGCGTCCCCGAGGGCCAGCGCCGCCGACATGTCCCAGCCAATCACGGCGCCCGGCAGCACGCGCAGCTGACCGCCAAGGCGGCCGACGAGATCCCAGACCTGCCAACCTTCCGGCGTTTCCGGACGGTTCAGCCGCGCCGGGCAGTCCGGGCAGGCTCGCTCGCAGGCTTCGCAGTAGCGCTCGCCCCCGCCGAAGGACCATTCGGCGAGAGCGAGGAGGAGTTTTTTTCCTGTTCCAGCAGCAGGCCCTTCGAGACATAGGTCAACTGGAAGGCCTCGAAGATCGGCCAGAGGTCGAGAAGGGCATCGACGGCGTCCGGACTCGGGTCAATGGGCTTGCCGTCGGTATCGCCGATGCCGTCCCAGGCGAGCACGGCACGCCGCGCGAGCGCTTTGGCGAAGGCGACGGCGCGCTCCTCGTCAGAGGCGTCCTCGGGCACCGCTTCTACGGCGGGATCGCTTCGCGTCGCCACCATCAGCACCGTGGTCAGCGGGCGCAACTGCACCCGGACGCCGGGCGCGAGGTCATGCCAGCGCGGGGCATTGGTCAGGTCGAGCGTCAGCATCGTCAGTACACCTCGATGTCGTTGATCAGGGTTGCTGTGCACATCCGGCCGACAACGCTGTCGCGGGCGGCCTGCCAGTCGAAGGTGGCCTGCACGCCCTGCGGCCCGGAAATCTCGATCCGCGGGCGCGGCAGGTAGACGGCGTGCACGGTGAAGGTGAAGCTCTCGCCGGACGGCAGGACATAGGCGAATTCCATCTCGCAGGCCTCGCCGTTGATCGCCTGCGTCACCAGCGTCTGGTCGGCGAAGCGCACCTCGATCCGACCGGTCAGCGCGGCGATGGACGGGTCCGCACCGTCGATGCGGCCGTCCGAGCGGATCGTCTCGATCCGGTCGAGATTGTTGGCATAGGTGATCTCCGCGGAGACCACGTTGCCGAGCGCTGTGCCGTTGCGGCTGATCGCGCCGTTGAAATGGCCGAAGCGCTTCAGCTCCAGTGCGGCGGGCGTTCCGGCGCTGGTCGTGGTCCCGACCGTCTCGCCCTGCGCCACCAGCCGCGCTGTGGCCGTCAACAGGCCCGATCGCTGCATCTGCCAGGTGATCTGGTCGAGCACGCAGCCCGAGTACATCGCGTATCGCGGCACCTCCGGCATGCCGGTCTCGATCGCCATCGAGGGCAGCGTCCAGGACCCCGACTGGAATTCGTGGCTGTACGGTGCTTCCACGCCCGTGGTCGTCGGCGCGCCGAAGGCCGCCTTCAGCCAGAAGCCGAAGGCCTCCGCGTCGAGCGGCACGACGATGTCGCCGTCCGCCGTCACCGCGTCCTTGATCGGCGCCAGCGGATCGCGGCCGTAGCCGAGAAGCTCGGAATTGAGGAGCGGCTGCTCCGCGCCGAGCGAGGTGCTGGCGAAGGGCATGCGGGTGAAGCCGCTCGCGGGCGGCGTTCCATAGGTCGTCTCGAACGCAAGCGCCATCAGCGCCCGCGCCCCCTGGGCTCGTGCCATGGTGTTCTCCTCGGGTTGTCGGGGTCAGGCCAGAGCGTCGGCCGTGGAATAGTGCAGCACCACCGGGATCACGGCGGCCTTCAGGTTCGCCGCGCCTTCGACCGACAGATCCACGGGCCGCGGCGCTTCGGCCTCGACCCAATCGCAGAGCCCGCCCAACGTGCGGTCAGCGGCAAGCCTCGAGCCGATGCTGGCGGTCAACGTGTCGAAGGCAGCGTCACGGTCGGGGCCCTGCACGACCGCCTCGATCTCGGCGCGGTGCTGGTAGTGGTACTGCAGCGGCGACAGCGTCACTTCGGGCTCGCCGGGTTCGCCGTCGCGCAGGATCAGCAGGCCCTCTGCGGGCACGCGTTCGGGCAGCACGTCGCCGCGCAGGGCCGTGGCGGGCAGCGCCGAGAGCCGTGTGTGCAGCGCGGCGAGGATGGTTTCACGAGAGGTGGGCATCTTGGAAAGCCGTTCGCTTACAGATACTTCATTGATCGTCAGTGGAGGATCGAGATTGCAGCCTGTTCTTTTCCCGAAATACCGACATGTAATTGAGTCACGAGGCGCTTCGGCTGCAAATGATCCAGCACTCGTGGTGGATCAACGAGGACGAGATACCGTCTTCTATATGCCATTCGAGTACGTAAATAAGTGCGCCAGAATCGTGATTGTCGGCATTACGCCGGGACCGCACCAAATGCTGCTCGCATACGATGAAGTGAAGGCGCTGTCCTCCAGAGGAATGAACGAAGATCAGATCCTTTATCAGGTGAAGAGCCTCGCGGCGTTTGGGGATGAATCGATGCGCCCCAACCTTGTGAAGATGCTCAATGCAACGAAGATCAACGAGTTGCTGGGCGTCCGAGACGCGGGTGAGCTGTGGTCAACTTCGTACGATGCACTCCATGCCACCTCCGTCATTCCGCATGCAGCGTTCAGAAATGGGAAGATGTTCGCTGGCAGCTTTGACCAAGTTCTACGATCCGAGGCCTTCGCTGCCGGTTTCCACAGGGATTTCCTGCCATCCTTGCAAGCCTTGCCACATAACGCCTTTTTCCTTGCGCTTGGGCCCACGCCCCTTGATGCGCTCCACTGGTGCGTCGCGCAGGGGCATATTCAGGAGGAACAACTTCTCGGAGCACTCGCGCATCCCTCACGATCCAGCGGAAGCCAAGTCGACATCTATCTTGGCCTGAAGGATCCGCAGGATCTGAACCCGAAGGATCCAGTCCGTTATCGCGTCGACTGGCTGCAACACGCATCACAGTCGTTGAGACAGAAGCTTCGGAAACTCGCTCGGTAGGCCCTTGCCAAGGACCCGGCTCGTTGAAGTTTCCTACAGCTTCGCCTCCACCCAATTCGCCACGATCAGCCCCGGCACGCTGTCCAGCGCACGGTCCGCGTCCCGCGCCAGATCCAGCCGCTTCGGCAGCTTGACCTGCGGCACCAGCAGGAAGATCGACGCGGTGACCTTGCCGCGCCCGGTCTTCGAGCGCGACACCACCGCCTGACCCTTCGTGTTCAGCCGTCCCTCCGCCACCAGCAGGCTCGGACCTGTGCGGCGATAGACGAAGCGCAGGCGCAGCCCACGTCGCCGTTCCCATTCGCCGGGGGTGATCCGGCCGCCGCGCAGGGACTTGCCTGCGGCGGGCAGCGGGATCGCCAGCCAGAACCCAATCTTCGAGCGGATCAGCGGCCCCGTGTCATGCGCGCCGACGATGACCGGCGCTTTTGACCAGACCAGCGCCGCGGCATCCAGGCTTTCGCCCGACCTCGGGAAGTTCTGGTTGCGGATCGAGTTGGCGAGCCGGGGCCCAAGCCCCGCACTGGTGATCTGGGTGCGCCAAGCTGTCTTGAGCTCGGTCCCGGCCTCGCGCATTGCGGCGGTCACAGCGCGTTCGCCCGCCGCGACCTCCGCCGCCATCATCGCGACGATGTCGGGATCGATGTCGAGCTTCAGTTTCACGCGGGCCTCAGATCCACGGTCCAGACCAGCCGCTCGCGGTCGCGGACGGGCTCTCCCTGGATGAGGAAGGCGTCGCCATCGATCTCGATCCTGTCGCCGGGGCGCGGGTTCGCCACCTCGGCCACGCGCAGGTCGATCCGGGTGGTTTCGGACCAGAGCCGCGCGTCGCCGAAGTCGGTGACCGCGTCCGCACGCCGGGCGACGGTACGCACCAGCAGGGGCGCGCCGCCGTCGGCGATGTAGACCGCGTCCCGGCCGATGTTCGGATCGCCGAAGAGCGCGCCCACGGCGGCGGCGAAGGCGCTCATCAGAAGGCCGCGTTCAGGCGCACCCGGCCGATGGTGTCGCCCGCGCCGCTCGCCACCGCCTCGACGGCCACGCCGATGAGGGTGTTGTCGGTCGCGACCGTGGTGCAGCGCTTGTTGGTGTCGTCCCAATAGACCTTCGCGCCGACGGTCCAGGCCTGGGAGCCGACCTTGATGATGTCGAAGACGCCGACGAGCGCGGCCTCGACGGGCTCGCCGAGGGCGGCCGCCCCGGCGGCAATGCCGAAGATGGAACCGACGAGCAGGCCATCGCCGGAGGCGACGGCATAGGGCGCGGTCAGGGTGATGGTGTTGCCGGGCTGGACGTAGGTTTTCATGGGGAGGATCCTCGTGGAAAGACCAAGGGCGGCCCGTCAGGACCGCCCGCATGTCAGGGTTCAGCATGGGGTGCGGGTTACGCGCCCGGGTTCTTGTAGAGGCCGCGCCAGTCGATGGCCTTGGCGCCGAAGTCGAGGCGGCACTTGATCTCGACGCCATCGACGTCGAAGCCGTTGCGCGTCTCGATGTAGGCGCCCTGCTGACCCTCGAGATAGGCGTACTCGATGGTGTCGATCTGGTTCGGGCTGGCGGCCAGATACCAGGCGGTCTCGCTGGCGGCGTCGAGGCGGGGCTCGCTGATCGGCGCCAGCGTCCGGATCGACTGCGGCACCACGCTGGAGGTCGCGGCGGGCACGAGGTTCTGGGCGACCAGCTGCTCGGCCTTCAGCTCCAGCGAGGCGGGCACGATCAGGAAGGCGGGGCGGACGTTCAGCACCGTCTTCTTGTCGAGACCGGTCTGCTTGGCCATCGCCGCTCGGGCCGCACCGACGCTGCCGACGTCGAGCGCAGCGCCGGTCCCGGCGAGGTTCTTGTGGGTGGTGTGGAACAGCGCGTTGCCATCGGCCATCGCCGGGTTGGCGGTGATGATCCCCCAGACCACGTCCGACTCCAGCTGAGCGATGGAGTTGCCGTACATCGCCGGGATCCGGGTGAAGGCGTCCAGATCGTCGTTGATCAGCGTCTGGCGGGTGATCGCGACCACCCGGCCATAGGTCTTGACCTTGTAGCTCTCCTTGCTCTCGCCGAGCGTCCCACGCTTGAACTCGCCGCTCTCGCCCACCTCGAGCAGCTGCGGGGCCTCGCCGAGCTGGACCCGGTGCATGGCCTTGAAGTCGGTGGCGAGCACCTGGCGACAGAACAGCATGAAGGTGCGGGGATAGGCCTCGTAGGCCTGCCGCAGGGTCTTGTTGGTCACCGCCGACAGGATCTCGGGGAAGTCCGAAGTCGAGTGCAACGCCCGCGTCGCCACCTCGTCGCGCGACAGACCGCGGGTGTTCACCCCGGCATTGCCGAGGCTTTCGCGGGCGAGCTCCAGCAGCGTCATGCCGCGGTACTGGCGGGCGGCGTCCTCCAGCTGGAACAGCGTCGGGCTGTAGCGGTGCAGCAGCGCATTCGCCACCGCGTCGCGGCGGGCGATGCGCTCGTCCCTGCCGCCGAGGGGGACCGAGACATGGGGGAAGGTCCGGGTCTCGTCGGACTTCGCCGCGACCTGATCGAGGATCAGGCGGCGGGACTCGTCCACGCTGACGCCACGCTTGACCAGATCCTCGGCGAAGCCGCGCTCGAGGTTCAGCCGCCCGGCCAGATCGTAGATGGTGGAGACCCGGTCACGCTCGGCCTCGCGGGCGCGGGTGGCGACCGCTTCGGTGTCGGGCGCCGGCGTTGCCTGCGTCTTCGGCTGCGCGCGCGTCTCGCTGGCGGCGACCTTCGGGTCGGGCGCAGCCGCATTCGGCTCGGTCATGGTGGTGTCCTCGGTTTCGACCGGCTCGGTCGGCTGGGTGGTGGCGGGGGTTGCGGCGTCGCGCGCCGGGGTCTGGGTCTTGTCCGTCATCGGGGATGCTCCTTGCTCTGTGGGGGCGTCCCGGCGGTGGAGGACGCAGTCGTGAAGGGGATGCTGGGCGCGGAAGCCCGCTGCCGGGTCTGCTCCGACGGCGACGGCGGAGACCTCGAACGGCGTCCAGTCCACCGCGCGCCAGAGCTCGCGGGCGGCCTCGGGCTTCGAGACCTCGAAGCGGTGGACCTGGTAGCCGATGGAGACCGCGCGGATGTGCCCGGCCTGAATGTCGCGCCAGATCGGCTCGACATCGGCGCGCTCGCTGATCCGCACCAGGGCGATACCGCGGCCGTTCTCGATCCGCGCCGAGCCTGGCACGACCGAGCCGATCACCGCGTCGAGCGTGTCGAGCTCGTGCACCTTCAGGAACGGCGCGCCCGCGTTCAGCCGGTCGAGCCGCACATGGGCCGGATCGAGGCTCAGCTCCTCGTCGTAGGGCTCACCGAAGAAGGTGGCGCGCCGCACGCGGGCCCCGGCCGACCAGACCACCTCGACGGTGCGGCTGTCGGCATCGGCCGTGTTCGGCGCAAGCTCCGCCGACCGGCGCATGGCCGGCAGTTCGATCATCGTGTCCATGGGGTCAGTCCTGTTGGTCGGCCTGCGCCGGGTCGATTGAATCCGCGTCAGCGTTGGTGTCGTCGGCGGCAGGGTCGTCGTTCGCCGGATCGCTACTCTGCGCGCTGCCGGTCTTGGTCACCCTCCGCGGATCGCTGTCGAGCACCAGCCCCAGCGCATCGAGCTTCGCGTTGGTCGCGGCGATCTCGGCCAGCACCGCGTCGGGTTTGCGGCCTTGCCGGGCGATCACCTCCGCCAGCGTCATGGTGCCCGACCGGATCGACAGCAGGTTCGCCATCGCGTCCTTCTGCGGATCGACCGCCTCGAACTTCGGCGGCGACCATTCGACCGGCACGGTCGGCGACGGGATCTGCCCCGCCGCCCATGCGGCTTCGGTGAACCAGCGCCACACTGGCGTGCAGAACATCGGAATGAACAGCTGCCACTGCACCGCGTCGATCTGGCGGCGGAACTCCACGAGCCCCGCCCGGATCGAGGAATAGTTGACCTGGCTGAGATCGCCGGTCAGCAGCTCGTAGGGCACCCGGAACCCGGCCGAGATCGTGTGCAGGCTGGCGCGCTTGTATTCGCCGTAGCCGCCGGTGGCCGAGGGCTGGTTGAACCGGATGTCCTTGCCGCCCCGCGCATAGGCGATCAGCCCTGGCTCGAACTGCTCCACCCGGTTGCCGTCGGCGTCGACCACCGAGGGCGCGATGCCCTGCTGCGCCTCGTCGTCGCCGAAGACGATGGCGGTGACGCAGGCCTCCGTCTTCTTGCGGACCAGTTCGGCCACCTCGTAATCGTCGAGATCGCGCAAGCTGCGGATCACCGGCGCGCCCCAAGGCACGCCGCGTGCCTGCGTCCGCTGCTTCTCGTAGACATGGGCGATCTCGGTCGCTAGCACCGGGCGCGATCCAAGTCCGCCGTTCAGCGCGCCCCAGGCATCGCCGGGGTGCTCGGCATTGAGCCAGTAGGCCCGGCGCTTGCCGAGCTGGTCAAACTCGATCCCCTGCACAAGGCGGCCCGCGCCGAGCGCGCCGGATTTCGAGGCGTCGAGGAAGTCGGCCTCGAGCACCTGCAAATGCAGCGGCACCGGCAGACCATCTGACGCCCGCCGCAGCCTGCGGCGCACCAGCACCTCGCCCGCTTCGACCATCTCGCGGCAGATCAGGGTCTGGAGCCCATAGAAGTCGAGCTGGCCGTCGGCATCGCACTCCGCCGTCCAGCGTTCGAAAAGATCATCGACCTTGCGGTCCAGCCTTTCGTCGCCACTGGCGGCGCGCGGCATGATGCCCGCGCCGATGATGTTGTTGACCAGCACCGCCACGGCCTTGGCCGCATGCGGATTGTTGCGCACGAGATCGCGCATCCGGTCGCGCAGGAGCGCCCCGGCCACGCCGATCTCGGTATCGGCCGAGGATCCCGGCGCGCGCCAGCCGTCCGTCCGTCGCCCTTTCGCCGCTCCGTCATAGCCCCGTGTCATGGTCTCGAAGGCCTGACGGGCCAGCACGCGCCTGGCGGCGGCCCGAGGGGCGACGGAGGCAATGGCCCTGTCGAACCAGTTTGCCGACATCAGCGATCCCCGCGCAAGAAACCCGCGAGCCCGGCCACCGGCAGCGGCCGCGTGGTCCCGGCAATGGCGCGCTCGATGGTCCGGATGCGGGCGAGCAGGTCCTCGGCCGAACCATAGTCGACGGACTTGCCGTCGTAGCTGACCCGGGTCGTGCCGCTGGCATAGGCCCGGCGCAGCGCCGAGAGCTCGGTTTCCGTCCAGTCGGTCATGTTCAGAACCATCCTCCGCGCCGCCCGAGCCAGTCGGAGCGGCGCTTGCCCTGCGGGGCCTGTCCCTGCCGGTTGATCTGTCCGGCGGGATCGGTGTCGGTTGGAGCGGCCCCGAGCTGATCCTCGAGGTCGCGCCATTTCTCGTCGGGCCAGCGGTCCGCGCCCGCAATCCAGGCGGCGGCGCGGGCGTAGACCCGGCAATCCAGCGCCTCGTTGCGCTCGCGCAGCTTCTGCCATTCCAGCCGGGCGAAGCCGCGCTTCGTGCGCACCGTCACCAGCTGTTCGGCCACGAACTGCTTCAGCCATTCGTTCTCGACCCAATGCGGCAGATGCACCGAGCCGGGTGGGAACGCGGCCCCGTCGGCCATCTCCTCCTCGGTCGGCCGCGCCAGCCGCAGGAAGCGGTAGGTCTCGGCCTTGAAGGTCGAGACCGCCACGGTCCAGAGCCGTGCCTCGCGCCGCAGACGTTTACCGCCCTCGGTCGCATCGACGAAGGTCGGCCCCGACACCGGGCTCGAGCGGTTGAACCCCTCGACACCCTTGACCGGCGACACCTGCCCAAACCCCTGCGCCCGCGACCAGGAATAGACCGCCGGGGCCTCGTAGCCGGTGTCGATGGCGAGCCGCGCGATCCTGAGATGCGCGCCGCGTTCATGCGGCCACGACCGATCCAGCAGCGCCGTCAGCTCTGACCACGCGTCGTGCCGGTCGGGCCCGCCCTCGATCACGACGTGATCGACGAGCCAGCTTTCCAGTCCCCGCCCCCAAGCCCAGACATCGACCTCGATCCGGTCCTTCTGCACGTCGGCCCCGGCGGTCAGGAACAGCCCGCCCGCAGGAACGGTACCCGGTTTCCATACCTCGCGGCGGTCGTAGAGCCGTTGCCAGTCCGGCGCTTCCCCGGTTTCGACCCATGTCTCGCCGAGGATGGTGTTGCGGAATGCCTTGATCGCCTCGTCCGACCCTTGGGCCGCCTCACAGCCGCGCGCGATGCGGACCCAGCTGAGCCAGCCCACCGGCGAATAGAGCGCCGACAAATGGTAGCCGACCGTTGCGGGATCGGCGGCCGTGGCGGTCGCCCGCCATTCGCCGCCCTCCAGCATCGCCGTCTTGTGGTGTTCCGCGATTGCCGCGTCGCAGCCCTCGCAGTGATATTCCGCCGTCTCCGGCTTGCCCTTCTGCCAGCGCAGCCGGTCGAACTTCAGCCACTGCATCGCGCCGCAATGCGGGCACGGCACGAAGTACCGGCGCTGGTCGCTCGCCTCGTACTCGCGCTCGATCCGGGAAAGCCCGCGGATCGTAGGGGTCGAGACCAGCAGCACCTTGCGCCGGTGCGCGAAGGTCAGCGACCGGGCCTCGGCCAACGTCACCGGGTCGCCTTCCTCGTCGGCCGAGGCCGGATAGGCGTCGACCTCGTCGAGGAAGATGTAGCGCGCCGGGGTCGAGCGCAGCCCGACCGCCGAGTTCGCCCCGGTCATGATCAGGATGCCGCCCGCGAATTCCTTCGACAGCATGGTGTTGCCCGCGTCGCGCGACCGGGCCGGTTTGACGCGGTCCCGCAGCTCGGGGCTCTCATCGATCAGCGGGTCGATCCGCTGGCGCGAATTGCGTTTCGCCAGTTCCACCGTCGGCTGGACCGCCAGCATCGGACCCGGCGCCTGGTGGATCGCGAACCCGATCCAGTTGTTCCCAGCCTCGGTCGCGCCGACCTGCGCGGCCTTCATGAACACGATCCGCTGCGTGGGATCGCCGGGCGACAGCCGGTCCATGATCTCGCGCATGTAGGGCGTGCGCACCGTCCGGTACCGCCCAGGCTCGGCCGAGGCGCGTCCCGAGAGCATCCGGTGCCGGTCCGCCCATTCCGAGACGGTCAGGTCCGGGTCGGGCCGCAGCCCGCTGCCCCAGGCGCGCAGGATCTCGCCCGCGCCGTCGAAGTCCGTCAGGCCATCGCCGCTCTCACCGGAAGTCGGGCCGGACCTCGGCGAGTTCGTCGAGGTGGGCGCGTACATGTTTTTCCAGGACCTTCTGCATCGCGGCTGGCTCCACGGTGATCTGCTGGCCCGTCGCGTCGCGGCACGAGGCCGAGAGCTCGGCCGCCATCAGCGCCGCCGCACGCGCAGGCCAGTTCACCCACGCGTCCCGTTCCTCCCGCGCCAGCCGGAACACCAGCGCCAGCGCGCGGGCCCGCTCGATCAACTCCCCCTTCAGCTTCTGCAGACGGATGCGCCGCTCCTGCGCCTTCAGCACCTCGTTGGCCGTCTTTGCCTGCAGGAAGGTCGTGCCGCCGCCGACGGCGGGCACGGCCAGCCCCTGTTCGCGCAGCGTGTCGCCGACGGCGGCCACTGCAGCCTCGGGAACAGGCTTCAGCTTCGGCCCAGGCGGCATCCTCGTCTTCGACGGGTCCGTCATCTCGGCACGCCGGGCGTCGCTGGCGGCCGCGTTGATGCTGCCGTCGGGATAGAGGACCAGCCGCTCGGCCGCCTTCGCCTTCTGGATCGCGCCCCGCGACAGCCCGACATGGGCGGCGTACTGGCGCTCGCTCATGCCCTGCATCGACAGCTCCGATTATCATTCAAGATCATGTGCTTATCGAGTTGATAAGCCTCGCGGACAGAGGGAATGTCACTCCAACGAAGCGATGCAACTCACCCGGAGCCACCACGATGACCACCCGCCTGAACCCGATCACCACCCCGCGTCACGAACTCCGCGCCGAGAAGGCGCGCCGGAACAAGGAAGCCGCGCTCGCGGCCTTCATCGGCAAGAAGGCCGAGATCGACGAGATGCTCGCCCGCCTGCAGGCACTCAGCGACGACCATTTCAACTGCGCCCCCGACGAGGCGGGCTGGGCGATGGTCGGCACCCTCGAACACTACGCCAGCCTTCTGAGGCGCATCACCGACAGCGCCTTCGGCGAGGGCGAACACGCCCGCTGATCTCCGGCACTGCCGGAACTCCCGCCGCGCGCCCTGCGCGGCTCGGGATCGTAGAAGGCGCCGCATGACGCGGGCCCGAATACGGAGACGACCCCATGACCAAGCTTTCTGACACCCAAGCCATCATCCTCAGCGCCGCCGCACAGCGCGAGGACCGCATCGCCCTGCCGCTGCCCGAGAGCCTGCGCGGCGGCGCTGCCGCCAAGGTGGTCGGCGCGATGCTCGCGAAGAACTTCCTGCAGGAGGTCGACGCCGACATGCGCATTGGCGAGCCCGTCTGGCGCGAGACCGGCGACGGACACGGCGTCACGCTGGTCGCCACCAACGCAGGCCTCGCCGCCATCGGGATCGAGCCCGAGGACGCGAACGCCGCGCCTGCGGGCGCGACGGACGCGCCGACCGAGGAGCCTGCGCCGGACACCCCCACCGAACCGAAGGCTTCGCCCAAAGCGCGCACGCCGCGCGAGGGTACCAAGCAGGCCACCCTGATCGCCATGCTGCGCGCGCCGGACGGCGCGACCATTGAGGAGATCATGGCCGCGACGGGCTGGCAGTCGCACACGGTGCGCAGCGCGATGGCCGGGGCGCTGAAGAAGAAACTCGGGCTCGAGGTGACCTCGGAGAAGGTCGATGGGCGCGGGCGGGTCTATCGGCTTCCGGCAGCCTGATCGCCCGCGCAAGAACTCAGGCCGCCGCCCCGACTGGGCGGCGGCATGCATGATCATTCAAGAAGCGAAATGACCCCAAGCACGATCCCAATTGCGCCAAGGCCTACCGACCAAACAGCGAGCCACGCCGGGATATAGATCCGGGGATCCTGCGTCCGAAGGTACCAGCGCATCTTGCCAAACCATCCGAGCGCTTGGAGATCGAAATTCAGGCGTTCGCCCTTTTCCACTCCGAGCGCCTGCCTCGCATCAAAGGCCATGTAGATCGCGCTGTCGTCATCGTGGCCAAGAATAACCGTATCGTATGACCTCGATCGATCAGCCATGTTTGTTATTCGAGCGACACCATATCGACCAATTCCGCTTCGATGTGAGTGATGCACTCGAACAATCGAATTTCCCCATTCGCTTCGATCAAGCCCTTTGACTTCAAGTTGCGGCATGCTGCTGTCCCTACTGAACTTGGCACACCATACACGTCATGCGCGGCCGGCAAAAAGATCGTAACTGCCCGAAGCTATGTGTTCCGCCGCAGCCGTTCGAACAGCCGCCGCAGGACGTAGGACCGCGCTATGCTCACCACGGTGAACACCGCGCCCATCTTCAGGTTCTGGGCCAGCGTCGTGTGCAGCCCGAAGATCGGAAAGATCAGGAATTGCGTGACCACGGCGACGCCGTAGCCGACGATCACGTTGGCGACGGACTCGACCAGCGACATGAGGCGGGACTGCTTCATGCCGCTGCCTCATCCATCGGCCAGCAATTCAGTCGCCAGAGTTCGCAGCGCATGCGCCGCAACCAAGGGGACCACGCCGTTGCCACAGAGCCGAAGCCGGTCCACCCGGTGGGCCAGCCCATCAGCGCCTCGACGAACAGCGGGTTCAAGGTCCGGCGCGGCTCGGAGGTATCGCTCCCAGCCATCGGCGTCACCAGGACCTGGCGGCCAAGCAGGCCGTTCACCGGCGTGTTCGCCAGTGTCGTCGCCCCATCCTTGTGATCGCGGGCCGTCGGCGTCATCCACATCCCCGCCGCATGGGTCAGATCGGCTGTCTTGCGGTTGCCAGCGCTCGGCTTGCAGCCGTCGTTCGCCATCGGCGTCGGCCAGTCCCGCGCCATTCGGTCCAGACCCTTCTCGTCGCGCCTGTCGCCACCCCGGCTGCGGAAGCTGTCGGTCTGCGGCGTCGGCCACATCGCGGCTGTCGTCGCGAGGTTCATGCCGTGCTGGCCCGCAGCCTGCGATGGCGTCGGTTTCGTCTGCCGGTTTTCGTTGGCGCTGGCCCTCGGCGTCGGCCAGAGCCGCAGCAGTTCCGTCCGGTTCCCGCCACTCGACCGGGTGCCAGAGCAGGCGCGCGGGGTCGGCCAGCTCGTCCCCCTCGCGGATGGCGAGGATGAACAGGCGCTCGCGCTTGTGCGGCGCGCCGACTTCCGCCGCCGTGAAGAGGCCTGCCGCAAGGCGGTAGCCCATGCCGACCAGTCCGCTGGCGACCTCGGGGAATCCGAGGCGGAGATGATGGGCGACATTCTCGAGGAACACGAAGGGCGGCTCGACCTCGCCGACGATGCGGGCGACATGCGGCCAGAGGTGGCGCGGGTCGTCCGCGCCCCGGCGCTTGCCCGCGACCGAGAACGGCTGGCACGGATAGCCCGCAGTGACGATGTCCACCGCGCCGCGCCACGGGCGGCCGTCGAAGGTTCCAACGTCGTCCCAGACAACAGCCTGATCCAGGGACGCGTCTTCCATCCGCGCCACGAGAGTGGCTGCGGCGAAGGTTTCCCGTTCGACATGGCCCACAGCACGATATCCGGGGATGGCGATGGCGAGCCCGAGGTCGAGCCCGCCCGCGCCGGAGCAGAGGGAGAGGCCGAAGAGGCATGCGTCTCCGGCTCCGGAAGCGCGTCCGGAGGAAGGTAAAGCCAGGTCATGCATGTCACGCGGCGGTCTTGCGCTTGCGCGCGGGTTCGGGTGCGGCGTCCGTGTCGGGCGTATCGACCGGGGATTCGGCATCGTCGCCCAGCCGCTCGGTCCTCACCTCAGCGAAGGTCCGGCCATCGCCATCGAGGATCGCGTCGCGCCCGGTCTCGGCCTGCCACCGCTCCACGGCGACATCGACATAGGCCGGGCTGATTTCCATCGCGAAGACGCGGCGGCAATTGGCTTCGCCCGCCATGATCTGCGAGCCGGAGCCGGAGAACGGCTCGTAGCAAAGCCCGCCCCGCGCCACATGCTGGCGCATCGGGATCCCGAAGGCGTCGAGCGGTTTCGGCGTCGGGTGGTCGGGCCGGTCGTCCTTGGCGAAGGACGGCAGCGCCCATGTCGAGGCCAGCGTTTCCTCGGCCACCTTCGGCGGGCGGTTCGGACGGCGCCAGCCCATGAAGCAGGGCTCGTGTTTCCAGAGGTAATGCGACCGGGTCAGGACACCGCGGTCCTTCACCCAGATGATCTGCTGATGGACGAAGGCGCCTGCCTTTTCCCAGCAAGCCTCCAGCATCGCCTGGCGGCGCGAGGCGTGCCAGCAGTACCAGGCGGCGTTCTCTGCGATCGCCTCGGCGACGGCGGCGGCAATGAAGCCGTCGTAGAGTTCCGCGCCTTGAGAACTGTCATCCCAGGTCGTGCCGTAGGACGCGGACCAGTCCTTGTTGCGGGTCGGATGGTTCGAGCCGTCGTAGTCGACGAGATACGGCGGGTC
The DNA here is from genome assembly GCF_042679605.1 of Litorisediminicola beolgyonensis. Classification (NCBI taxonomy): domain Bacteria; kingdom Pseudomonadati; phylum Pseudomonadota; class Alphaproteobacteria; order Rhodobacterales; family Paracoccaceae; genus Litorisediminicola; species Litorisediminicola beolgyonensis. The sequence goes on along the minus strand of NZ_JBHTMU010000017.1, from coordinate 34,152 downwards.
GGTCGCGAACAGGATTGCCCGCTCGCCGTTCATCAGGCGGCGTACATCGGCCGCGCTGGTGCTGTCGCCGCAGAGCAGGCGGTGGTCGCCGAGGATCCAGAGATCGCCCGTCCGCGAAGCCGGGTTGCGCGGCGGTTCGGGGATGGTCACCGGCGGCACGGAGCCCCCGGCGCCACCTTCTTCACCGTCGTCTTCCGCGACGTAGGCCAGCAGCTTGTCCAACTCGCCGTCGGAGAAGCCGACGAGCGACAGGTCGAAATCTTCGGCCAAGAGGTCGTTCAGTTCCGCCGACAGCAGCGCCTCGTCCCAGGTGCCCAATTCCGTCAGCTTGTTGTCGGCGATCCGGTAGGCCCGCCGCTGCGCCTCGGTCAGATGCCCGAGCACGATCACCGGCGCCTCGGACAGCCCGAGTTGCGTCGCCGCCAGCACGCGCCCGTGGCCCGCAATCAACTCGCCGTCGTCGGCGACGAGGCAGGGCACGGTCCAGCCGAACTCCGCCATGCTGGCCGCGATCTTCGCGACCTGGTCCGCGCCGTGCGCCTTCGCGTTCCTCGCGTAGGGCTGGAGGCGCGACAGCGGCCACATCTCGATCGCGTCCGGGGCGAAGCTCAGCGTCATGACAGGCAAGGTTCCTCGGTCGGGTGGATGCCGGTGGCTTCCGGACTCCGGATGCCGCGCTGGACTCCAAGCGGGGTCCAGCGGCTACCGGCGGTCTCCGGTCGGAAGGCCAGCGTTCATTGGTGTTTGCGCGGGGCGCGCGTGGCTCCGGCTTCCGGGTGGCTTCCCAAAAATCCGGCCCTGTCGCTGGCGAAGTCCCGCGCTTCGCCCGCCAGCATACGAATGTCGCCAGGAAGGAACCGGAAACTGCCGTGGGCTGGACCCCGGCCGGACCCTCGCTGAATACCGGGGTCCAGAAGGCCCCCGTCAACGCAAAGGGGAGAGCGAGCCTTCCAGCGCACTCTCCCCATCTTGCCTTCGGAATAGCATGGATCTGTTGCAGATGTCGAAGGGAAAAGTGTTGCAACACATTGGAGTCACTGCGCATTCAGGCGCGCAGCGATCTTGGTCAGCGCCAGCTGCCAGCGACGCCAGGCGGTCGTGCGGTCGCAGCCGAGTTCGCCGCTGATCTGCTTCCACGGCACACGGGCCGCGCGCGACCAGACCAGCTTGCGTTCCGCCTCCTCGATCCAGAGCACCCAGTCGAAAGTCTGCTCGAGCCGAGTGATCGCGGCGGCCGAGGGCCAGACCCGCATCGGCTGGGGCTCCATCGCGGCGATCTCGCGGCTGGTGCGCACGATGTCAGGCCAAGTGTTGAAGTAGCCCTGGGCCTTCACCGGCGGCAGCTTGCGCAAGGTGCGGAACGCCTCCTCGAAATGATCGGCGACGCAGTCGGCGGTCCATTCGCGATCAGCCATGGTGCGCCTCCCTGTCGGAAGAGCGCGGCCCGTAGAGCTTCTCGCCAAGCTGGCGGACCAGTTCACGCTCGGGCCAGGTGAGGCGGTCGTCATCGGCGGAGACCGCGAGGACGCCCTGTTCCCGCCAGCCCTCGCGTTTGACCTGCTCGGGATCCCGGCGTCGGCCGCCGTAGCCGTGGGGATGCCATCTCATGCGACACCCCCGTTCGTCTCGATCGCCCAGAGCAGGATGGCGATGGCGTCGGCCTCGTTGTCATCGGCCGGGCTGAAGCCGCGGGCGCGGACGGCGGCGACCATCGCGGCCTTGTCGGCATTGCCCTTGCCAGCGGCGTGGCGCTTGATCGTGCCGACAGGGACGCCCTCGTAGGGCACGCCGCGCAGCTCAGCCCATGCGGTCAGCGTGGCCATGAGCCCGCCGTAGATGTGGCTCGCGTCGGTGCCCGCGTGGCGGCGGACTTCCTCGAACCAGATGGCGGCGACGGGCCCGGACAGCCGGTCGATCTCGGTCAGCCAGTTGGTGAAGCGCAGGTAGCGCATGCCGCCGCCGTCGAAGCGGCCGGGACGCAGCGAGACTGTGCCGCTGGTGATCAGGTCGTCATGGCCGCGGATCGCCCAGCCGGTCGAGGTGCCGAGGTCGAGCGCGAGGATGCAGCGGTTGCGGGGCGTGTCGAGCGGCAGCGATTCAAACCTTGCGCCGTCGCAATTCGGGATCAGAGTCGGCTGAGCCATGATGGGTCTCCTTTGCCGGTGGCCTGTGGTGGTGGAAGACGACGGCGGTCTGGTGCTTGGCGGTACGGGGCCGCCGTCGTCGGATCGGGAAGCACAACAGACCGTCACGGCGGCGCGCGCGGCTGACCCGGACGTATGGGAGGAGTGGCCAACCCTGTGGGGTGGCCCTCCCATACGTAGTATGGGGGTTTGACACCTAACTGTTCCGGGGAGGACAAGTGGCTGAAATCATTGCGGAATAGGACTTCATGAAGTCTTCGGGCATGAGTTAGGGGCCTAACTCTTATTTGCCCGTAACCCATTGATTTCGTTGAGTGCGCAGTTGGCGCTGTCATATGAGTCAGGCCTCACTCATATGAGTTGGGTCGTCATCCAGCCCCTCCGGGTAGACCCAGACGGCGGGGTTTTCGACCTGCAGGCAGAGCCCGGATTGGGGGCATTTGAAGTGGCTGGGCAAGACCGGACGGGCAATCGTGGTGACCTCGCCCGTGTCCGGATCGACATGCTCGTCGGGCGCGCCGAACTGCATGCCTTCCACGCAGAGGTAGCCGAACCGGGACCGGGTGACGGGGAAGCCGAACCCCGAGGGGTCGCGGAGGAACTTCACAAAGCCCTTGGTCGCCAGCACGCTGAGGCGCTCGCGGATCGTGTGCTTGCTGCCCAGACCGCCCCGGTTCTCGAAGTTCTCGGCGAACTGCATGGCGGTGTAGAGGCGCTCGCTCGCCGCCTCATCCAGCAGCATGCCGAGGATGACATCGTGCTTGCGCAGCCGCTCGGCATCGAGCTTGGCGCCGACCTCCTTGCGTACCAGGCGCTCGTTCAGCGGGTTCAGCTCGACCCACTCGCCCTTCACCTTGTCGATCAGCTTGCCCGGCAGCGCGGGGCCATTGCGCAGTTCGATCTCCAGCCTGCGGACACTGCTGTCCTCGTCGGGGCGATGCATGAGCAGCCCCGAGGTGTAGAAGCCGCGCAGCGCGCTGGCGCCGGAGAGCGCGAGGAAGGGATCGTCCTTGACCTGATGCTTGGTGGCCTTGCGGGTGTGGAGGGCGAGGATGACGCCTGCATCCGGATTGACCGCCTCGCGCAGGAGCTCGACCCGGTCCTTCAGGAAGAACATCATGGCGGTGTTGTCGTTCTCGCCGCCGCCCTCTGGGCCGCCGTCGAAGAGATTGCGGATCGGGTCGATGACGAGGATGTCGGGCGGCGCGTCGGCGAATGCGGCCCGGATCGCCTCGGCCACGCGGGCGACGCCCTCCGCGTCGAGCAGCAGCTTCAGCTTCGGTGTGGCGATGAAGGTGTCGCGCGCGGCGGCGATCACGGCGGCGGGCAGCGCGATCTGCTGCATGCGCTCGCGCAGGTAGTGATACTGGATCTCCGCCTGAAGGTAGAACACGCGCAGCGGCCGGGGTGGCGTGAAGCCGAGGAACGGCACGCCGGCCGCCATATGGACGAGCCAGCAGATCAGGAAATCGCTCTTTCCGACCTTGGGTGCGCCACCCAGCACCAGGAGCCCGCCCGGCGTCAGCACGCGCGGCCCGATAATGTCCTCGGGCATGGGGCTCGTGTCGTCCAGCAGCGCGCCGAGGGTGAAGGTCGGCAGCGGGCTGGCCGGGGCACCCGCGTGGGCCGCGCGCAGGAGCGGCGGGCCGTTGCGCTTCACATGCAGCGCCCAGAGGCGCTCGGACTCGGCCATCAGCCGATCGAGCGGCCAGGACGGGCGCAGCATGGCGGCGTTGTAGCCGCAGATCGCCTCCCAGCCCGCGAAGGGGTCGAGGCGGCCCTCGTGCACCAGGCGAACGTAATGGCCGATGGCGGCGCTGGCCCCCTGGAAGCGCGACCAGTCGTCGACCGCGCCCTCCCGCACCGGTGTGGTGAGCACAGCGTCGATGCCGGGCTTCGCGGTCGGCGCGGCAACGTCGCTGGCGAAGCCCACGCCCGGCAGCGGCGGCATCTCGGCGACCTTTTCGGCGAAATCCGCAAGATCCACCTCGACGTCGCGATGTTCGCGGATCTGCACGAGGCGCTGGTGGCCGTGCTTGTGATAGACCGTGCCGGGCACCCGGATCGGCTGGTGTGCCGAGCGGAAATGCGTGTCGCCGCCGACCTTCACGGCGATCTCGCCGCGAAGGCGGCAGAGGGTGACCAGGTCGTCGCCCTCGGCGGGCTCGGTCAGTTTCCACCAGACATGAAGCTTGGCCGCGCCCTCTGGCGTGCGCCCGCCGCTTTCGATGATCAGCGTGGGCGGGCCGATGTGGCGGGTGACATGGTCCAGCTTGGCCGGGATGTCGCCCGCGTCGAGATCGACGACGAGGGCCTGCATCTGCAGCACATCGGCGGCGCGGGCCTGGCCCTGTTCCTCGACCGTTCCGGGGATGACATAAACCGCAGCGCCTTCACGGTTGGCCCATGCGGCAAAGGTCGCGAGTTTCCCTGGTGCGCTGCCGTCGGCCGCGATCCAGATATTGTGCGGCTTGCCGTCCCGGCCCTGACCCTTGTCGACGAAACCCCGGAGCGGGATCAGCCCCTCGCACCAGCTGAACACGGTGTCGAGGAAGACGGCGATCTGCTGGGGATCAGGGTCGCAGCCGAACGGGTTCTCGGACGGTGGCCCGTCATTGAAGTCCATCCACGGGTTGAAATGCAGGACGCCGTCGTCGCTCATGCCGGCAGCCCCCAGCAGCGCTCGGACCAGGGGCAGAAGCGGCATTCGAAGAAGTCAGGCGTAGTGGCGACGCGCGGCAGCAACTCGCCCGCATCGGTCGCCTGCAGGATCCGCACGCCCCGGTCGGACATGCGCTGCGCGAGGTCGGCGTCGAACGCGACCTGCTCGTGGTGCATCTCGGCCGTGTCCTTGTTGATCGCGGTGAACACAGCAGGCGCGGCGCTGATGCCTGGCACGCTGGTTTCCATGTAGGCCTGATAGAGCGCGATCTGGGCGGCGTAGACCGGCTTCGACTTGGTCACGCCGTCCTTGACGCAGGCGCGCCAGTTCTTCGCGTTCATCGTCTTGCATTCCCAGAGGGCCGGAACGGCAAGACCGAAGCCCTCGGGCCCGGCGGCGATGATGCCATCAACATGGCCCCGGATGCGCCCGCCCGCGACCGAGAAGCCGAACTGGCCGCCATCGGGCCGGTTGCCCTTGCGGGTGTAGAGGTCGAAGCCCGCGCCGCGCAGCCAGGCGACGGCCAGATCCTCGAGCTTGTGGCCGATGGCGAAGATGCGCAGCGATTGGCCCGAGAAGTCCTGGCCCTCGTCCTTCGGCGTCGCGGTGAACTCGAACTGCAGCGCCCGCTCGCAGGCATGGCCGAGGCGCGAGCCGCCGAGATAGTCGCGGGGCGGCCGCGTCGCCTGATCGGCGGTGAGCGCCCGATCGACGGCGGCGTTGACCCGGTCGGCGAAGCTGGGGCGATGGTTGTAGTCCAGCATCAAAACGGCACCTCCGGCGTCTGCGCCCGGGCGATGTCGGACATGGCCTCGCGGAAGCCCTCGACGGCTTCCTCGATCAGCGCGCGCACCTGCGCCTCGGTCAGGTCCGCAAGCGGAGTAGCCCAGCCGATCTCGTCCATCAGCAGCGCCACGCGCTTCATGGTGGCGGTGATCGCGGCGCGCTCTTCCTCGGTCAGGTCAACCATGGCGAAACGCTCCCGCGCCAAGCGCGTCCAGAAGGACTGGCAGGGCATCGAGCAGAACCAGACCGATGGCCGGGGCTGCTTCGACCGGTGCGGATCGAACCAGCCAAAACCACGGGTGGGTTGTCGGCAGACAGCACAGAGCGTTCCACGCGGATGCCAGAGCCGCCGCCGGTCCGCGGCCGTGATGGGGGTGGATGTGGACATGGGTCATGCCGCCCTCCGTTCGGGCCGGGCGGCCGTGTCGATCAGCTGGCGGATGGCGCGCTTGTTGAAGCCGAAGGTCATCAGCGCCGAGGCGCGGTAGCGCGTCAGGCCGAAGTCGTGGCGGCACTCGGGCGGCAGGTACTGCAGCTGCTTTTCGGTCGGCGGCTGGCGCAACCAGGAGCGGGTCTTGAAGGCGCTTTCGTCGGTCTCATGGCTGTTCAGCCAGTCGTCGGCCTGCGCGAGGCAGACGGCGCGCTCACCGACACCCAACAGGTGGGGGCGCTCGCCCTTCGCCCCGCCGATGGCGTACCAGACCCCATCCAGCCAGAAGATGCCGCCCCAGGCGGCGAAGCCCGTGGCCATCAACGCGTCGTCCGTGCCGTAGAGGTCGACCCACGCGAAGCTGGACCGCTTCAGCAGGTCGATCTCGGTCATCATGAAGCCCGAGAGCGGCGCGGCGTCCCCGCCTTCGCCCGCATCCAGATCCTCACGCGGGAACGCCTCGCCGCAGAGCGGGCATTCGGTGGCGGCCAGCGGGATGTCGGCGCCGCAGCCGGGGCAAGTTTTCGTCGGGGCTTCACCAACCTCGGTCTGGCCGTCGAGATCGACATCCTGCTCCAGCGTGCCGTGGATCAGGCTCGAGGTGCCGAAATCCAGCACAACGCAGTCGGTCGTCACGACGCCAGGATGTTCCTCGGGATCGACGGTGCGCAGACCGCGCCCGACCATCTGGATCATGGTGGACTTGTAGGAACTCGGTCGCAGCAGCACGACGCAGGAGGTAGGCGGATGGTCCCAGCCCTCGGTCAGCACCGCCACGTTGACCACGACGCGGATGTCGCCCGCCGCGTAGTCGGCGAGGATCGCCTTGCGGGTCTCGGCCGCCAGGTCGCCATGGATCAGCGCGGCGGAAACGCCCGCCGCCCTGAAGGCGTCGGTGACGTGTTCGGCGTGCGCGACGGTGGAGCAGAACACCACGGTCTGCCGATCGCCCGCCTTCTCCTTCCAGTGGCGGATCACCTCGTCGGTGACGGGCGCACGGTCCATGATGCCCGCCACCTCCGCCATGTCGAAATCCGACATGGTCTTGCGGACGGACCGCAACTCGTCCTGGACACCGACATCGATGACGAAGGTGCGTGGCGGCACGAGATGGCCGGATGCGATCAGCTCGCCCAGCCGGACCTGGTCGGCAACATTGTCGAAGACCTCGCGCAGGCCCTTCCTGTCGCCCCGGTTCGGCGTCGCCGTGACCCCGAAGATGCGGGCGTCGGGATTGGCCTCGCGCACCCGGTCGATGATGCGGCGATAGCTGTCGGCGACCGCATGGTGCGCCTCGTCCACGACCAGCAGGTCGAGGCGCGGCATGTCGGCGAGGTTCGACGCCCGCGCCAGCGTCGGCACCATGGCGAAGGCGACCTGGCCGCCCCAGGATTTCTTCGTGGCGTCGATGACCGATGTGGCGACGCCCGGAACCACGCGCTGGAACTTGGCGCGGTTCTGCGCCGTCAGCTCGTCGCGATGCGCCAGCACGCAGGCCTTGGCCCCGTCGCCGATCATCTCGCCGGTGACCGCCGAGAGCATGATGGTCTTGCCCGCGCCGGTGGGCGCCACGCCCAGCGTGTTGCCGCGGGAGGCGAGCGCAGCCACGCTGCGCTCGACGAAGGTCTTCTGGCGGGGGCGCAGGCGCATGGCCGGTCTCCCCTTACTGCGCCCAGCTCGGCCGACCGGCGTTGCCGGGGGCGGACGCGGGCTGGCTGGGCTGGGTGGCCGTGGCGGGCTGCTGCGGGGCGTGGCCCTGCGCCGGGGCGGCGGTGAACTGCGGTGCGACCGTGCCCATCAGCGCGGCGTAGTCGCGGTGATCAGGCGTGACGGCAGCGCGGATCTCGTTCTTGTCCTCGCCGTTGGTGTCGGTGCCGATGTCGATGCGGGCGACGAATTCAACGCCGTCGAGATCGCTGAACCCGTTGATGCGGCGGCGCGCCTGCGCCTCGGGCGAGTTGTCCTTGTCGGACACACCGCGTGCCGAGTTGAGGATGCCGCGGATCAGGCCGCGCCCCATGTTCGCCCAGTCGGGGCCCTTGGGGCTGTAGAGGCCGATCAGCGACCAGATCTTGCGCCGGGCATAGGGCCCCTCGAGCACCGTGTATTCGGCGTCGAGATAGACGGCGCCGGTGGCGGCGCGGCGCGCCCAGCCGCCGGTCCAGCCTTGTGAGGGGTCGTCGAAGCCGCCCGGGCGCAGGGTGAGCCGCACCTTGGCGAGCGTGCCTTTCGGGATGACGTTGGTGTTCGATTGCGCGGAGTTGAAGTCGTTCCAGGGTCCGGACATTGCGCGGCTCCTTTCAGTTGGAGGTTGGGACGCGCAGCGGCGTCAGTGGGGAAAAGCCACCCCGGCGACCGGATCGGGACACCAGGCATGGCGAGAGGCGCTCAGCCATGGCTGGGCTCCTGCGCGGGGACGGGATCGGCCGGGGTCACCGGCGGCCAGGTCAGGCGTTCGGAGGCAGGCGCCGCGGGGCGCTGGATCTTCTTCATCAGCCGGCCGAGATGCGGTGGCTCGACCCTGTCGAGGCGACCGGAGCGGTCCTTGGCGGGATAGCCCCAGGGGTTCAGCGTCTGGCAGACGAAGGCGCGCTGCGCCTGGCCGTTGGCATCGGCGATGTCGGCCATGGTTATGACCTGATCGACGATCCCGGGCAGCTCGAGCCCGGTCTTCGAGCCGTCGATCTGCGGCTGGAAGACCTTGCGGTTGAAATCGTCGAGCCGCTCGTCGAGGATCCCGACGAACCAGACGTGCTTGCCGCGCGTGTGCTGCAGATGGGTCAGCCAGCCTATCATCTCGCGGCCATGCAGCCCGTAGGCGCCGCGGATGTCGGGCTTGCCTGTCTTCTCGGAGAACGCCTCGGGCTGGCCGCGGCACCACTGGAAGCAGAGCCGCCCGGCCACGGTAATCGAGTCGATGAAGACGGTCTCGTATTTCCCGATCACCGTGGGATCGCCGTAGCGGCCGCAGACCTCGTCGAAATGCGCCTGGCTGTAGGGTTGGTCCTCGCGCAGCGCCGGGTTCGGCCCGCCGATGAACACCGCGAAATCGCGGCATTCCTTCCAGGTGCGGGGCCGGAGCGTGTCGATCTCCAGCCCCTCGACCGCCAGATCGCCAGCCTCGAGATCGAGGAAGAGCGTGGTCGAGGCATTCAGCGTCCAGAGCAGGCTGGTCTTGCCGATGCCGGACCGGCCGAAGATGACGCCCTTGATCCCCTTGCGCTGGGCGAGCCGTTCGTCGGCGCCGATGATGGGAAGGGCCATCACTGGCCCTCCTTCTTGATCACGGCCGTGGCAGCGCGGTCGGCGCCGATGCACCCCGCCTCGCGGGCGATCTTGTAGAGCCGCTTCAGCGCATCGGCCCGGCGGTAGGCGGCCGTGCTCTCGCGCTCCGCCTCCACGATCGCGAAGGCGATCTCGTCGACGGTCGCCTCGACGACCGGCAGCGGCTCGCGCGGCTCGTCACCGGCGCGCTGCGGGAGGGCGATGGTTTCGGGGAGGTCTTCGAGCGCGTAGCTCGCCTTGCGAAGACGGGTGATGTCGTCCGGCTGGTCCGGCATGGCTTTTCTCCTTGAGATGATGTGATCGAGCAGGCCCATCAGGCGGCCTCGCGGACGTCGGGCGCGGGCTCGGCGACGTAGATCGCCAGCAGCGGCGTCCCGTCGGCGTGCGTGCCGGCGTCCTCGATCTGATAGTTGCGGTTGGGCTCGCAGACCTCGGTCAGCTCCCAGCGGCGATAGAGCCCCGGAAGACGCCTGAAATCCTCGAGCGACAGATCGGCGGTGCGGTTCATGCGTGTCTGCTTTCGGTTGGAGGGAAGGCGCTCGGGGCGCTCGAATGGGAAAAGCCACCGGCGGGACCGGATCGGGACATCCGTTCAGGGGATTTCCTCGAGGGCGTCGTGCAGACGGCGCATGGCGCGCTGGTACCGCTTGCGGGCGGCGGCCTCGGTCAGCCCCAGTTCGACGGCCACCTCGGCTTGTGAGAAACCCTCGATCGCCACGCGGATCACCAGCAGCGCGTCATCGCCGAGAAGCTTCCGCACGGCGCCATTCAGCCGTGCGTACCCGTCCGCGCCGATGCCGCTGTCGCCGCTGTCCGCCACCTCGTCGGGGTCGGCGCCGCTGGCGAGATGGTCGCGCGCCTGGTCGCGTTGGCGCATGCGGATCATGTCGCGCTCGACGTTGCGCAGGACCGTGGCCGCGATCCAGTTGACGCGGCCGAGGTCGAGGCCGCGCACCGCCTCGGTGGTGCGCGCCAGAACGTCGGACGCGACCTCGTCGGCGGTGCCGATCCTGCGCCAAATCGACCGGCGTCGGATCGCATCGAGGCCGGGCCAGAGCGCCAGCAACAGCAGCGTCAGGGCGCAGTCGGACGCGGGCCCGTCGCCCTGCGCCGCCCCGACCAGCGAGGAGAGGATCACGTTCTTGCGGGCCGGATCGCCGGTCGTGCGATGCAGCCCGTCCAGCAGGGCCGCCGGATCCCGGAACGGCGCGAGCGGGGCCTGCGCACGCCGGACGGCGTCGAAACTGCGCTGGAAGTGAAGGTTCGTGGATGAATGCATGAGGTGATCACGGATCTCGTGCCACGCGAAGGACATCGGGCGCCTGCCTTGCGGCCAGGCGTCCGGCGCCTTCTCGTGGCCAGGTCAGGACGTCGCGCGTCTCTGGGATTTCAGGGGGTCGGGTGAAGGCGCGCGTCAGCGCGCGGGTGCGGTCGCGTTATTCAGCGTGCCGCAGCCGCGGCAGGTGGCCTGAACCGGAAAGCCCACGAGATACTCGTGCCCCCGCGCGAAACGCAGGTGCATGCGGCCGTCCCGGCAGACGCCGAGCAGCTTGTCACAGCGCGTGCAGCGCCATTCCGAGTTGTGGGTGGTGGGCTTGGTCTTCGCGGGGCCGGACCAGCTCGTCGGGGCTGCCTGGCGCGGGGGGAAGGGAGTCGGCATGGAAGTGCTCCTTTATGTGGAGCCTTTCCAGTAATCAGCGGTTTGTTAGACCGTCTCCCATCGCAAGTTAGACGGTCGTTAGACGACCTCGTCCTCGGAGCCTTCGGCGACGTCTTGCGTCGGCTGCGCGGTTAGAAGCAGCCGCCAATACCCCTTCTTCGCACCCTTGGCGATGTAGACATCCACGATGTCCTTCCACATTTTACTGCGGAACGCCTGTTGTGGACTCCGGGCCGAGAAACCCTCCATCAGATCCCCGACGTAAACGTCCGCGGTGCCGGCTGCATGGGCAGCGACAAGGCGCTCGAACACCGTAAGCTGATCGTTTCCGGCAAGGTACAGCGGTTCGCGACCAGGGATGTAGAGCGTACCCGATTGTGTCCCGCTGCGGACGACGCGCGGCGACCCGCCGCCGCGCGCGAGCGAGTGACTATCTCGATATGCGATTTCTATGCCGTCGCGCGCGAACAGCATTTCGTTGTCCGCCGCTGCGAGATGGGACAGGAGCGGCATGACGACGTTCGGTCCGAGGTGTGACGGCATGTCCTCGCTGGCGGCGAAGACGATCCCCACCCCAGGGGTGTTCCGCGCGCGCAGCAACAGATCCAGCCTCTGTGCGGTTTTCGGGTCATTGAGGCGCCGAGCGAAATAGACGGGAACCTCCGCGCCATTTATCTGCGTCGCGCCGACGAGGGTCAGGTCTGGATCGAGGATCTGGGCTGCCCGCTTGCTCAGCAGCGGCTTCATCAGGCGCATGAGCGTCTCGTGAAGCCACTGAGCGTTGACCGCGAACATCTCGACATCCGACGCGGGGCGCTTGCCGACATCTTCGCCGAAAGGACCGACCGCCTGGACCATGCCTTCGGTCGCCGACGGTTTGAGGGCGCCTTCCCCGTCGACTTCGTCGTACTCGATGAGAACCACATCCTGACGGTCGCGGCGCTCGAGCAGGCCACCTTCGATCAGACGCTTCTGGTCAAGCCCGAGTTCCAGCAAATAACTTCCGCTGACCTCGTCCTCGATCCGGTCGTGGAGTTGAACAAGCTGGGGAAATATCGCGCGAAGGTCATCATGCGCGATTTGCCTGAACGCGCTCAGGATTCCCCATTCCTTGAGCAGCGCGAAGCCGAGGCTGCGTTCCTCCGGATCGGGCTTGCTCTGCAGGTTGCAGCTCTTCGTGCCCGCAATCGTGATATTGAGCGTTCGCTGCTTCTCATCGCCGATCAGGTTGTAGGCCACCGCGATGGTGATCCGGCTGAACGCTTCGGCGCGCCGAAAGATGTTCCGCGCCCCGAGATATCGGTCGGCAACCTCCTGGATGTCATCGTCGACCGTCACCTTGAGCTGAAGCTTGCGGCGCCAGGTTCCCAGCCGGATCTCTGCTTCGATGACGCGCGCGAACTCGAACGCGTACCCTTCGATCTCAGGGGGCTGCAGGAGAAGCGAAGAGCGGAAGCGCGAAAGATTATAGCGCTTCCAGGTCAGAGGTTTCTGGGAGATGTCGTGACCTAGCGCAACTTCGGCGAAGGAGTCGCTGACCGTCTGGCGCACCACGGGGCTGTCCGCGCAGACCTCGATCTGCCGCATCGAGGGCGTGTAGATCAGCGTCGCCTCGTTCGGCGGTCGGTAGTAGATGGTTCCCCACCTTCCGTCTTGCCGGTGATCGTAGACGCTCGAAAGCGGGCCACCGTGCCGGACGATCAGCATGATGGACGCAGGGTGCGTATCGGTGGCAGGCAGATCGAGCGCCTTGACCGTGCAGGATATCTCGGGCTTCAGCTCGAGCATGCCCTTGATCTTGGACGCCAGCGCCTTTTCGTCGATGGCCGCCGCGTCGAGGGCTACCTGGTTCTCCAGTTCGACCTCGAAGGCGTCGTAGAGCTTGCCGTGGTCGCGGAACTGTCGGGCGAAGTGAAAGCTCTCCGCATCCTCGAAGGTTTCGCGTTCATGGAGATATGCCCAGATGCTTCTGCAGAGCTCATCTGGCTGCCGGTGAAACTCCTGCGACCGTGTCTCATCGAGTTGTTGCTCGACAATGGTGGTGAGCGAGGTGACGCCCTTTTTCTCGGCGAGGGCCCGGATCCTTCGTGATCGCTGCTCCGCAGGTCGCAGGTCATCGCGGTCGAAATCCGACAGCGTCTCGACAAGTGCTTGCCGAAACGCCTCGACCGCTTCTTCGTCGGCGAGGTCGGGAACGTCCTCGGGCAGCTTGAATTCCGGCTCATTGTCGCCCTCGCGCACGGCAAGGGCAGCTCGGGCGAGGTCGACGCGCGCATCCTCGATCAGCGCCAGAACATGCGGACCGATCGGGGATGCTTTGCGCGCCATGAACTCACCTCAATGAACTACTGCTCTCGATTGATTCAACCTGCGATAATCATGGACAAATCCGTGATCGGCAAGCCCTGATGTTCTCTCCCTGTTCGCATTTCCACATCCCGTTCCGCTGAGATGTCCCACCTCGGACGGCTGGGTGGCTTTTGATCGGTAGCACACCATCAAACACGGCCACCGAGACATGAACCGCCCCAATCCGCTACCTCCCGACCAGATGACCGCCGCCGAACTGTGCGGCCTGCTGGCGCTCGGGCTGGTTCGGCTGCTCGGGCAGGATGGGCGCGAAGTATCTGACAATACTGGAGAACGTTGCCTACACTATCACGACGACCAATGCCGTCATGCAACTCCAACTCACCGGAGAAACGCATGACGAAGCCCGATCCCATCTCCGCGCGCCTGGCCGCGCTGAAGTCCATGTCCGTCACCCAGCTGAAGTCGGAGTGGCAGACGATCTTTGCCTCGGCAGCGCCGAACAACAGCCGGGCGTTCCTTGAGAGCCGGTTGGCCTACCGCATCCAGGAACTGACGTATGGCGGTCCTGATCGCGAAACCCGGCGCATGCTGGACCTGCTGGCCGACGAGGTCAGCGGCACCCTGACACGCAAGAGCCAGATCGCCGATCCTCGCAACCCCGTGGTCGGCACGAGGCTGATCCGCGAATGGAACGGGGTCGAGCACACGATTACGGTCTTGCGCGACGGGTTCGAGTGGCAGGGGCGCCCGTACAAATCCTTGTCCGCGATCGCGCGAGCGATCACCGGGACGCGCTGGAATGGCTACCGCTTCTTCGGTTTGCGCGAACGAAAGCGGGGGAATGATTGATGGATCAACGCGCAAATCCCATCCGCCGCCAACGCTGCGCCATCTACACGCGCAAATCCTCCGAGGAAGGGCTGGAACAGGAATTCAACAGCCTGCACGCCCAGCGAGAGGCCTGCGAGGCCTATATCGCCAGCCAACGCTCCGAGGGCTGGGTGCTGGTCCGCGACCAGTATGACGACGGCGGCATCTCGGGCGGGACGCTGGAGCGGCCCGGCCTCAAGCAGCTTCTGGCCGACATCGAGGACGGCCTGATCGATGTGGTGGTCGTCTACAAGATCGACCGCCTGTCGCGGTCGCTGATGGACTTCTCGAAGCTGGTCGAGGTCTTCGATCGCAACGGTGTGACCTTCGTGTCGGTCACGCAGTCCTTCAACACCACCACGTCCATGGGGCGGCTGACGCTGAACATCCTGCTCAGCTTCGCCCAGTTCGAGCGCGAGGTCACGGCCGAGCGCATCCGCGACAAGGTTCGCGCCTCCCGCATGAAGGGCATGTGGATGGGCGGATATGTCCCGCTCGGGTACGATGTGAAGGACCGCAAGCTCGTGGTGAATGAAGACGAGGCTGCCACTGTGCGGGGCATCTTCGAGAGGTTCGTCGAGGTCGGATCAGCGACCGTGCTGGCCCGTGAACTGCGCCGCAAAGGGCTCCGCAACAAGCAGGGCACGTTGGTCGACAAGGGATATCTCTACAGAGTGCTGATGAACCGCGTCTATCGCGGCGACGCCGTCCACAAGGGCAAGGCCTATCCCGGCGAGCATCAGGCCATCATCGACGAGCAGCTGTGGAATAAGGTCCATGCCATCTTGCGGCAGAACCCGCGAAAGCGCGCCAACAACACCCGCGCGCAAGCGCCTGCGCTGCTCAAGGGTCTGATCTTCACGGCCACGGGCGCCGCCATGACCCCGAGCAGCACGAAGAAGGGCGCGCGGCGATACCGGTACTACGTCTCGATGGACGTCATCAAGAATCGCGAACCCAGCGATGAGGGCATCCCGCGCCGCCTTCCTGCCGACCTCGTGGAAGCGGCCGTGGTGACCGAGTTGCGGCGGGTGATGCGCGCGCCCTCGATCACGGCGCAGGTCATCGCCCATTTGACGCGCGAGGGTCACGCCTTCGCCGAGGCCGACGTGATCTCCGCGCTGCAGACGTTCGAGGACGTCTGGGGCCAGCTGTTCCCGGCGGAGCAGACCCGGATCGTGCAGTTGCTGGTGCGCCGGGTCACCGTGACGTCCGAGGGGCTGGTCATCGATGTCCGGACCGACGGCGTCTCGGGCGTCATGCGGGACATGATGGCGCCACGAAAGAAGGTGGCGGCGGAATGATGAAACCCGACGAGTCCATCCAGATCTTCGTGCCGCTCAAGGTTCGCAAGCAGAACGGTCGGCCAAAGATCATGCCGCCCGCCACCTATCTGCCGAGCGAAGACCGGACACAGGATCCGCATATTCTGCGCGCCATTGGTCGGGCGTGGGGCTGGCGGCGACGCATGGAAGCTGGCGAATTCAACACGGTCATCGATCTGGCGAAAGCCGTGGGGCTGGCCGAACGCCATGTCAGCCGACAGCTCCGGCTCGCCTACCTCGCGCCGGGGGTCCTCAAGCGCTTGGTCTACAAGCGCGAGGTGCCCGCCGTGACCCTGCTGAAACTGACCGATGTCGCGGCTTTGCCGTGGCACGAACAGCCGAAGCGGGTGTTCGACTGAGCCTCAGTGAAAGCTCGCCTGAAACGTCGTCGCGGTCAGCGAGACATGCGCGTCCAGCGGCGGGTGCAGTTCGAACCCCTTCGGCTCGCGTGAGAAATTCCGCAGCCGGAACAGGCGCCATTCCGACCGGCGCTCCTCGGCCACCGCCAGCTCGTTGTGGGTGATGTGAAAGGGCGTGCGCTCCCATCCGTTCGTCGTCTTGACCTCGATTAGCCGGGGCAGACCGTCCGGGGCGAAACTCGCGATGTCGTAGCCCACGCCATCGCCATCCTCCTCCGACACCCAGCGCACCTTGCGGGCCAGATCGTCCCGTCCTGCCGTCCGCAATGCCGCGCGCTCATGCGCCAGCACGCGCTCTTCGCCAGCGCGGCCAAGGGCGCGGTTGCGCTCGTCCCGGCCCGCCACGTCGAACTTGCGGGCGATGTGCAGCATCTGCTCAAGCTCCTGCGGAGTCGGCTGGTTCGACAACGTGGGCGGCGGCCCGATCCAGATCGGCCGTGCCTCCCGGAGGCCTGTCGGCGCTCCTGCACCCGAATGGCGGCCGAGCCACGCCGGGTTCAGCGCCAGCCATCGCGCCACCGCGTCGACCAGCGTCATCTGGAAGTTGAACGCGGGCTTGTAGCCGGGGATCCAGTCCTCGCCGAGCCCCTTCAGCACCGCGCTGATGTTCTGGTGCTTGAACTCGACGGACCCCTCGGACCGGTCGTTCAGGAGCGGGAGGAGTGCGCGGCGATGCTCGGCCTTGCTGTAGCGGCGCGCCGAGATGTCGTCGGCCAGCATCGCGAAGTAATCCGCGACGATCAGGTCGTTCTCTTCATCCGTCCAGGGCCCGTTCGACATTGCGCCAGGCTATGGGCACGAAGTCTGTTTGTCATCAGAGACTTCCGGCAGGGTCCTGGCTCGCTTCGAGCGCTGCCGCCTGACTTCGGGATCGGCCGCCACGGAGCCGCCCTTCTGGCCGCCCTGCGCTTTCGTGTCAGCCTCCGTCACCGGATTATCTCGCGAACGGGGCGAACCCATGAACGCGGCAACCCACTGGAAATGCGAGGATGTTTCACGCCGTCCCGCCGCCATCAAGGGGCGCTCGAAGAGAGACACGGGCCATTCGGAGACCCATTCTTCGGCAAGCGCCCAGTCTCCGGAGGGCGGATGGGCCTGCCAACGCCCTTTGAAACAAAAAGAAAAAAGGCCCCGATCGGGGCCACTGGTCGGATTCAGTACCTGAATGTGGCGGAGACGAAGGGATTCGAACCCTCGAGACGGTTTCCCGCCTACTCCCTTAGCAGGGGAGCGCCTTCGACCACTCGGCCACGTCTCCGCCGACCCGTTTAGAGGCGCATTACCCGAGAAACAAGGTGAAAATCGCGCGGTCTCCACCGCTCATGTCAAATGCCTAATATTAGATATGTTCACGAATTTCGCCGCAAAGCCCCCAGCGTTTGGCAACGATTTGTCAACGGCGACAGCCACGGCCCCACGGGTTCTTATGCCATGGGAAAACATATGTTCTGACAACCTCGTAAGGAAGCCGGAATAAACAAGAGAGGATTTCGTAGCCTCAGAAGACCGGCGCTCGACCACCCCATCCTGGGGCAGTTTCCGTGGTGACTCGCAGGAAACCAGTTCCTTGCGATGGAACACTCATCACCTGCATCCCGCCGAAATTCGCCTGCCGCCGCCGACCTATCTGCGGCCGATTACGTCCGACTGCTGCACCCGCCAGGAAGCATCGGAAAGGTCTCATTCACCATCATCCGAAGCCGGGACGAAGCGATCACGCGCACGTATTCGGTCGAGACCGCGCCGATGATCGTGGAGTCGCTTCTTGACGAAAGCACCTATCTGACACTCAATCGATTCAACGGCCCTCGGGATGGCTGCCGCCTGGCGCAGCTCAACGCTCTCTATCTGGATCTCGATGTACACCGCCTTCCGGGCAGCAACCAGCCCCATGAGCACTGGGTCGAGAAGCTGCATATGGAGCTTGATGCCAAGAGCATACCTCGTCCGTCAGTTGTGATCTTCACCGGCCGAGGGCTCGCAGCAATCTGGCTGATCGATCCACTTCCCAAAAAGGCGCGGGCCAGATGGAGCGCGTGCCTTAGCTGCCTAATCGGCCTGTTCAAGCACCTGGGTGCGGACAGCGCGTGCAGCGATGCGCCGAGAGTGTTTCGAGTCCCCGGCACCACAAACCTAAAGGCAGGCGCAGAGGTGCGGACGATCGACGGGACGCTTCTCCGATACCCTTTCGACGCTCTTGCAGACCGGATATTCGAGGCCGCCGGCCGTCCGACGCGTCGCCAGCTCTCGAACCAGAAAGCTGCGCAGGCTGGAAAACCCCGATCCGGTGAGCCTCATGGCCTCGCCCCCCGCAAGCGCTTCGCAATGATCTCAAGCGATCTCGACAAGATCGTGAGTCACTGGGGAGGACATGTTCCCGAAGGCAAGCGCAACACTTTCCTTCACCTGGTCGCAACTTGCCTGACTCACACAGCGCCGGAGGCAGAGATTGAAAATGAAGTCTTCAGAACCGCCGCCATCGCTACGCCAGGCCTTTCCGAGCGCGAAGTGGTCGGGATCATCAGGAGCGCCGAGAGACAGGCGCAGAAGGCCTGTTCATCGACGCCTGCGCTCGATGGAAGGCTGCACTACACCGGCGCGCGGATCGCGGAGTTGCTGGAGATCTCCGATGATGTCGCTCGGACCCTGGGACTCGAGCAGGTTTTCTCAAAGGAGGAGCGCGCCCGCCGCAAGGCATCGCGCGAAAAAGAGCGACGCATGGCTTCGGGGGCAACATCCCGGGAAGAATGGCTCTCGCAGAATTCGGCATCGCGAGAGCAACCCTGGAAGGCAGGCGGCATGTCGCGCACGAAATGGTATGAACTGGGCCTGCACAAGGCGCTCCGGCCGACGTGAACGTGGCCTGGACAGGTCCGTGCCCGCTCCAAGGGCGTAAGCCCCGCCGCAGGCCAAGGCCTGGAGCCCGTCTCCGGGCCACATGGCCCCTGTTCCAGCAAAAACCCAACCGCTCCCGACCGTCCGAACAACCCGCGAAACCACCAGACGACAACCAGTCGAGGAGTCTTGCGCACCGAAAACGCGAGGAAAATCAGCGTGATCTATTGCATTATGCAGTAAGTCCAGAAATTCTGAAGGCGAATAGAGATCGCGAGTAATCAACCAGAATGACCAGTCAGAATTTCGATCACCTGAAGGACATTGATCGCCCCTTGGCAATTCTGGCAACTCACGCCGAGAAATACTTCATCGCGATGCAAATACGGCCCTGATCAAGACCCGGCAGTTTGCTGAGCGAATGACCAAGGTCGTCGCGGAGAACGCCGGAGCAGACATCTCGAGCGGTGACACATTCTCCGACATGCTCCGCAGTATCCGGCGCGACGACCTGGTGCCGGCTGAGATCCTCGATATTCTCCACAGACTGCGTATCGACGGAAACGCAGCTGTCCATGGCCACTATGGCGAACGCCGGATGGCCTTCGAGGCAATCAAGCTATGCCATCGTCTTGTCGTCTGGCTTCGCGCTTCGGCGTCAGGTCAGCCACGGCTGACCGTGCCTTTCATTCCGCCAAGGCTCTCGGAGGGTGATGCACCCGATCTCAAGGAGCAAGTGGCGGCCCTGAGATCAGAACTGGAGGCGAGGTCAGCGGAGGCCGCACGCCTCGCCGACGAGGCGGATAATGCAAGAAGCGCCGCCTTGGATGCCGAGGATCGCGCCCGCCTCGCCGAAGAAGAGAGCGCGATATATGCCGAGTTGGCCGAGGAGGCAGAACGACAGGCGACGAAGCCCGTGGAGCGCGTCAGGGCCCAGATGTTCATCAAGGCCGCTTTCGACTCGGCCAAAGACATGGACTTCGACGAAGCCGACACACGCCTTCTGGTCGACGAGCAGCTCCGCCAGGCAGGATGGGATGTGGACAGCGCGACCCTGCGGCATTCCAAAGGCACATGGCCTGAGAAGAACCGAAACATGGCCATCGCCGAGTGGCCGACATCCTCGGGTCCGGCAGACTATGCTCTCTTCGCCGGTCGGACATTGGTCGGACTCGTCGAGGCGAAGCGAAAACGCAAGAATGTGATGTCTGCGGTAGACGTCCAGGCGACGCGGTATTCGCGAGATATCCAGCCGGAGGAGAGTTTCGACCTGGCGGGTGGGCCGTGGGATGGCCACAAGGCTCCATTTATCTTCGCTACCAACGGGCGAAGTTTCTATCCGGCGATTGCGACGCAGAGCGGGATATGGTTCCGGGATACACGCGACGCGAAGAATGCATCCCGGGCCCTGGAAGGGTGGTTCACCCCCAAGGGCCTCGTTGAGCGGCTCGAGGTCGACCGTCGCGCCGCGGAGAAGGAGCTCGAGGACAAGCCCTTCAATTTCGGCTTCGACCTGCGCCCCTACCAGAAGAAGGCAATCAAGACCGTCGAGAAGGGTGTTTCCGACGGTCAGCGGGAAATGCTCATCGCGATGGCCACCGGCACCGGCAAGACCAAGTTGGCCATCGCCATGATCTACCGCCTCTTGGAGGCCAAGCGCTTCCTGCGCGTCTGTTTCGTCGTCGATCGCAGTGCCCTCGGCGAACAAGCAGAAAGCGCCTTCGAGACGACGCGTATGGTCGGCGCGAAGACGTTCGCCGAGATCTTCGGCCTCCGCGGTCTTGAGGACCAGGACATCGACCGAGACGCGAAGATCCACATCTGCACTGTCCAGAGCCTCGTGAAGCGTGTGCTTGAGCGGGAGCCCGGGGACAGGCCCCCGGTCGACCAATACGACCTGATCCTGATTGATGAGTGCCATCGAGGCTACCTGCTCGACCGTGAGATGAGCGAGGCAGAAACGACGTTCCGGGACCAGAACGACTACGTGTCGAAATATCGGCGGGTCGTCGAATATTTCGATGCCGTGAAGGTTGGGCTCACGGCAACGCCGGCTCTGCATACCGCGCAGATCTTTGGTGACCCGATATACCGTTACAGTTATCGCGAGGCCGTCATCGATGGATGGCTGATCGACCACGATCCGCCTCACCTGATCAAAACCGCGCTCAGCGAGGCAGGGATCACCATCGAGGCAGGCGAGACGATCGATGTGCTGGACCCGCGAACCGGCGAGATCGACACAGCCACACTCCGCGACCAGTTGGACTTCACCGTCGAGCACTTCAACCGGAAGGTACGCGCACCGAAATTCGACCAGGTCGTCGCAGCAGAAATTGCGCGCAGGATCGACATCATGTCCCCCGATGCCGGCAAGACGCTGGTCTTCGCCACCTCCGACCCTCATGCCGACGAAGTCGTTCAGTATCTGCGGCAAGCCTATAGGGACGAGGGCCTCGAGATCCGCGACGACATGATCCAGAAGATCACCGGGTCGGTCGACAAACCCGGCAAGCTGATCCTGAAATACAAAAATGAGACCAACCCCAGGATCGCCGTGACGGTCGATCTGCTGACCACCGGCATCGATGTCCCGGCGATCACCAACCTTGTCTTTCTCCGACGGGTGAATTCCCGGATACTCTACGACCAGATGATCGGCCGCGCGACCCGCAAGTGCGACGAGATCGGCAAGGAGGCTTTCCAGATCTACGATGCGGTAGACCTCTACCCGAACCTCCAGGCCATGACAGAGATGCGCCCCGTCGTGGTCGACCCGAAGGTCTCTTTCGAAACCCTGTTCGATGGCTTCGAGAACGCTGAGGATCCCGACCACCAAGAGGAAATTCTCGACCAGATCATCGTCAAGCTGTCCCGCAAGGTCCAGCGCATGAATGCGGACATCCGGGAGCAATACACCGCCCAGGCGGGCGAGACGCCGGAGGAGACACTCGATCGTTTCCGGAACGGCCCCGCACCCGAGGTCCGTCGATGGACCCAGGCTCGCCCCGGGCTGGGTCAGTTCTTCGACTTCAAGGGCGACCGTGGGGCCCCGCCCATCATCCCCATCTACACCGGCGACGACACCGTCACCGGTGTCACGCGCGGCTATGGCGAGGGCGTCCGTCCGGCCGACTTCATCGACGCTTTCCAGACCTTCGTGCGCGACAATGCCAACAAGATCGACGCCCTCAACCTCGTGGTCACGCGCCCGCGCGACCTGACCCGCGACAGCCTTCGTGAGCTTCGCCTGGCCCTCGACGCCCGCCACTTCACCGAAAGCGCTCTGCGCACCGCCTGGCGAGATCGCACTAACGAGGACATCGCCGCCTCCATCATCGGCTTCATCCGCCAGGCGGCCCTTGGCGATCCCCTGGTTCCCTACGCCGACCGGGTCGACGCGGCCATCAGAAAGGTTGCATCGACTCACGATCTCGACGATGTCCAGCGACGCTGGCTCGATCGCATCGGGGACGAGATGAAGAGCCAGGTCGTCATCGACCGCCAGGCATTCGATGACCCGCCCTTCGCGCAGCAGGGCGGCTACAGACGCCTCAACAAGATCTTCGGGGGCGAGCTCGACGCCATCCTCGAAGAGATAAGAACCGAGACATGGGAGCCCGCCGCATGAGCGCCACGCAGGACATCGTCGCCAAGCTCTGGAAACTCTGTGACGTCCTCCGCGACGACGGCGTGACCTATTCCGAATACGTCACCGAGCTCACCTTCCTCCTCTTCCTGAAGATGATGGCCGAGACCGGGCAGGAACGCCGCATCCCCGAGGAATACCGGTGGGACACGCTGGCGCGGCGCGAGGGGCTCGACCAGCTCACCCACTACAAGCACCTCCTGACCTCGCTCGGTGACCCGGACGAGCGCGACGCCGACGGCAAGCCCAAGGCCGCCAAGGATCCGCTCGTCCTCGCCATTTTCGAGAATGCCCAGACCCGCCTGCGCAAACCCGCCAACCTCAAGAGCCTGACCACCGCCATCGACGACCTCGACTGGTTCGACGCGCGGGAGGAAGGGCTGGGCGACCTCTACGAGGGCCTCCTCCAGAAGAACGCCGAAGACAAGAAATCCGGCGCCGGGCAATATTTCACCCCGCGCCCCTGATCGACAGCATCATCCGCCTGACCAAGCCTCAGCTGGGTGAGCGCATTCAGGATCCGGCGGCCGGGACCGGCGGCTTCATCGTCGCCGCGCACCGCCACATCTATGAAGAGAACAACCAACTCTACGGCCTGCCCGAGGGCGCCGCCGAGAAGCAGATCCGCGACTGCTACACCCTCGCGGAACTCGTCCCCGACACGCACCGCCTCTGCCTCATGAACATCATGCTCCACGGCATCGAGGGTGACGCGCAGTCCATGGACACCCTGACCGACGAGGGCGCGGGCCTGCGCAAGGCCGATCTCATCCTGTCCAACCCGCCCTTCGGCACCAAGAAGGGAGGGGGGCGGCCGCAGCGGGGCGACTTCTCGACCACCGCGGGCACCTCGAACAAGCAGCTGGCCTTCGTCGAGCACATCATCCGCGGCCTCGCCCCCGGGGGCCGTGCCGCCGTGGTCGTGCCAGATAACGTGCTCTTCGAGGACGGCACCGGCCGCGCCCTGCGCCGGATGCTGATGGGCTGGTGCGACCTGCACACCATCCTGCGCCTGCCCACCGGCATCTTCTACGCCCAGGGGGTCAAGACCAACGTCATTTTCTTCACCCGCAACGCGGACAAGGCCGAGAGCGGCGGGACCGAGGCCGTCTGGGTCTACGATATGCGCGCGGGCGCGCCCTCCTATGGCAAGACACGACCCCTGCGGGCCGAGGACTTCGCCGACTTCGAGGCAGCCTTCGGCGACGATCCCAAAGGCCGCGCCGAGCGGCAGGACCAGGGCGAGGAAGGCCGGTTCCGCCATTTCACCCGCGAGGACTTCGCCGCACGCGGAGACAACCTCGACATCTCCTGGCTGCGCGATGGCGAGGAAGAGGCCGAGGACGGCCTGACCGACCCCGATGACATCACGGCCGCCATCCTCGGCCACTTGCGCGAAGCCACGCGCGAGATCGAGGCGCTGGTGCTGGAGCTGGAAGGCGAAGAGGAAGAGGCACCGGCACCGGTGGCTGCGGAATGACGAATACGCCGAGAGGTTGGTCAATCGATGTTCTTGCGAACCTATGCGGTTTTGACGGGCTCGTTTCAGATGGCGATTGGATAGAAAGCAAAGATCAAGATCCGGACGGAAACGTTCGGCTGATCCAATTGATGGATATCGGGGACGGCAATTTCCTGAATAAGTCAGCTCGTTTTCTCACGACCGAGGCGGCAGAGCGTCTACGCTGCACCTTTCTCGAATCGGGTGATGTTCTGATCGCGCGCATGCCGGACCCTCTGGGTCGAGCCTGTATCTTTCCGGGTGTTAATCAACCAGCAGTTACAGCAGTTGATGTGTTGATCTGGCGCCCCGGTTCCGAGGGCGTCTCGCCGGAGTGGATCGCAACGGCGATCAATAGCCCAGAAATCCGCCGACGTATTTCGGCAGAGTCGAGTGGCACCACAAGAAAACGGATTGCGGGCGGCCGTCTGAAGAAGATGGAGTTGGCCGTCCCCCCACTCCCCGAGCAGCGGCGGATCGTGGCGAAGCTGGACCGGCTCTCGGCGCGCTCGGCCGCCGCGCGCGACCACCTCGCCCGCACCTCCAAACTCGCCACCCGCGCCAAGCAGGCGGTTATGGACGCGATCTTCGGCGAGAGCGCTACATCGTCATGGAAGGATGTAGCGCTGGGATCAGTGGTATCCGACTCCCTCGTTGGGCTGGTTCGATCGAAGGTGCAACAATCCGATCAGGGCACTCCCTACATCCGGATGAACCACTACGACTACGCTGGTTCGTGGAACTCCGAGAATCTGACCTGCGTGACAACGACCGACGCAGAACTCGAGCGCTACGAGCTGCATGCAGGCGATGTTCTGTTCAATACGAGGAACAGCGCCGAACTCGTCGGAAAAGTCGGCCTCTGGCCCGCCGAAAGGCCCGGTCACGTCTATAACAACAACCTGCTACGTCTTAGGTTCTTCGAGGGCATCGACCCGAACTTCGCATACTACTTCATGACGTCCCCAGTGTTCAGGCGGTATCTCGCCACGGTGACAAGTGCAACGACCAGTGTCGCTGCGATCTACCAGAAGAGCTTGATGAAAGCCCCGTTCCGGCACCCCGGTATCGAGCATCAGCAGGTAATCGTCCGCCGCATCGAAGCCGCCTTCGACCGCATCGACCGGATGACCGATGAGGCCAGCCGCGCCGCCCATCTCCTCGACCGGCTCGACGAGCGCCTGCTGGCCAAGGCCTTCCGCGGAGAGCTCGTCCCCCAGGACCCCGAGGACGAACCCGCCGAAGCCCTCCTCACCCGCATCCGCGAAGCCCGCGCCGCCGCCCCGAAGGCCAAGCGGGGGCGCAGAAGGAAGGCGGCCGCCGAATGATCAAGCTCCGTTGCAAGCCTCTCTCAGATAACGATCTGAACAAGAGGGGCATCATCCGCTTCGGCAAGGATGTCCGCGCGCATTTGCCGCCCGGCGCCGTCGGTGGATCGAGCCTCGATGCGTTCGCGCCGGACCCGGTGACGTTCCACTGGCGCGGGGACACAAGCCAGATCGACATGCCGCTCGACGACCAGGGCAGAAATCTTCGCTGGTTTTTCCGTTCTCGGGAGCGCGGCTTCCTGTTGAGGTTCCTGAGGGAGTCAGGCGCCGAGATGCGTGACCTTGTCGTGCTCGAACAGATCGGCCCGCGTGACTACCGCCTGCAGATCGAGACGACGGACACGGAGAAGGCTCGGGTCGCGAGATGGGCGCTCCGGGAAACGCGCCCGGAGCAGCAGAAATTCCGGCGCGAGATCGCGGAACGCGATGGCCTGAAATGCGCGATAACCGGCTGTGCGATCCCGGAGATTTTGGATGCCGCGCACATCGCTCCACGCGCACCGGGTGGGTCGGATGACCCGGCGAACGGCATGATCCTTCGTGCCGACATCCACCGCCTCTTCGACGCTGGCCTCCTGTCGATTGACACGGCCGGCACTGTCTCGATCAGTGTCGCGGTGACCGACATCGAGTATCTCCGCCTGCAAGGCGAGGCCGCCTCGACAAGTGCGGATCTTGCCAAACTCGCGGCCCGCGCAATTGCCACCGCCGGCGCGTAGATTTTTCGTCCTCCAGATTTTTTTGCCTACGTAGAAAAGATCCATCTTCTCACCACCACCCCGTCGGAGTGGTAGCGCGAGGTAACGGTATTACCGGCGCTTACCATTACCAAAATGGGAGCCGAACATGGCCCAAAAGAAGAACAACACGTCCCTGGAAAAGCAGGTCCGTGACGCAATCCAACAGCTCACCGCCGACGGCAAGCCGGTCACAAACCAGGCGGTGCGCGACCTCCTCGGGGGCGGATCTTTTCGCGATATTTCGCCAAAGGTGAAGCAGATCACCGCGGAGATCGCGGCGAAGGAACAGGCGGCGCGGGCCGCTCCTGAGATGCCCGAGGATTTTCGCGATGCCGCAGCCGCGATGTGGCAGATGTCCTGGGAGCTCGCCGACGAGATCGCAGCATCGGACCGTCGGGCACATGCCGCCGAACTCGAGCGCGTGAAGGGCGAAGTCGACGAGGCCCTCGCGAACTGCGCGCTGGTCGAAGACGAGCGGGACGACGCGGAGATGCGGGTCCAGGACCTGGAAAAGAGGCTCGACGAAGCCCGGGGCCTTCTGCACGACGCGCAACTCGAAATCGCGCGCCTCGACGGGCGTCTGATGGAGCGCGAGAAGGACATCGCCAGCCAGGTGAAGCGACCGAAGGCGCCTCGCACGACCGAGCACCCGACCGATGATCCCGACGACACGCCGTCTGTGGCCAAGGACGACACCCAGCTGGACATGTTTCCCAACGACAAGCCTGGCGAGAAGAAGCACGAGGATCCCGAACCCATCGCGGCCGAGTGAATTCGTTTGGGATCTCTGCTCTGGTCCCAGGTCAGGAAACCGCTGGCGGACTCTCAGCTGGCGACCGGGCGGCAATCCGCCCGGTCGCGGCTCCAATAATGCTCCCCGGGTGATCCTACCGGACGAGTTGGCGAACCCGAACCTTGCGTTTCACCCGTATCGGCTTCGGCGGCGTATCGGTGTGCAGGTGGGCGCGATCCTTGCTCAGAGCCTTCGCGGGATCATGGCGCCCGGTTTCCAGATCCAGACCGCGCTGCTTCGCCTCGTGGATGAGTATCCTGACGCCGGTCGCGAACGTGCCTTGCAGCGCACCATCGCTGTCTCCGTCGGTCAACAGATATGCCTCCTGTGTCGCGGAGAAGCAGTTCGAGAGAGATGCGTTTGTCATGTCGTCCAGCTCGCGCTGCAGCGCATTTCGGTCCGCATTTTTCGGGATGCTCCAGGCACCTGGGAAGGCTTCGGCCGTCTTCTCGGCAACCGGGTCCTCTCCGCGCTCAAGCGCGTCGACGACGAACTGTACGGGTTTCGGCACCCAGCCCCTCATTGAGCTCACGACCTTCGCGAGAGCTCGGGATCTCCAGTTGATTAGGGCCTCAGAGCGATCCACCGCGATCTCGCGGTCTTCGACCTGCTCCAGATTCGCTCGAGCCTTCTCGAGCATAGATTCAGCAACGGCCAACCTTCTGTCGGCAGAAGTCTTGATCTGGTTCACCGACGCCAGCTTCTTTGCGAATTTCACGACGACATCGAAGGCCGGCTGAATTCGCCGCGCGAGTTGATTGCGGTCATTCGGGTCGGAGGGCGCGTTCCGGCCGAATTTCAAACCTTCGGGCTTCGCCGATGTCGCAGGCCTGTATGCGATCGTCTCGTCGAGAACGGCAGCTGTGCCTGCGTCGATCGCCTCCGCTTTCTGCTCCGCCGTTGCGGTGACGGCCTTCGCGCGTTCGAGTTCGTCGATGATGCGCGCCTCGGCATTTTCGAGTTCCGCGCGCCGTTGTTCGTCCAAGGCCCGCAGCCTCGCCGACTCCTTCGCCCGCTTGTAGCCTGGCGTGCTCAGGCGCTCACGTCGCGGTCCGTATCGTAGGAGCCCGGCATCCTTGAAAACGGCCGCGTAGAAATCGTCTTGCCATCCGCGCATGGCTTCGCAATAGGCAATGTTCCCCAGCTTGTTGACCTGGTCTTTCGAAAGCTTGCGACCTTCGGCTTCCATGGAAACCCGACCCTTCGCGGCATGTCCGGGATGCAGATGCTTCACCGAACCGCGCACGGGGTCCAGCGCCATGATGTGAACATGCAGAAATTCTTCGTCCCAGTGCGTCACCGCCATCATGAACCGCCCACCGGCTTTCTCGATCCGGTCGCGGTCGTGCTTGATCGCCTTTCGGAGAACCTTCACCGCGCGAGCACGCACCACGGGATCCGAAAGGGCTTCCTCTGTGCGAACCGGCAAGGACACGACGCTTGCATAAATCGAGGCGGTGTCCGAACGGATCTTGCGTTCGCGCAGTACGACCGATCCGTCAGGCTGTGCATAGGAGACCGTGGTCTTGACGGCCGCCGCCCTTTTTTGTGCCGTCCGTAGATCGACGAAATTGTCGACGTCGCCGGGAATGATCTCTGGGCCCGGACGACCGGGAATCACATGCTGGGATGCGTGCTCGAGCCGCTCGAGTTCGTCGACGATCTCTTGTGCCGTCCAGGCCTTCTGCCCATTCTTGCGCTTGCCGAAGAACTGATCTGGACTGGAGGCCGATCTGCCCTTCGCCGAATAGGTTTCGATATGCGCGAATTGAAACCCTTCCATATTCTCCACCTCCTGAGGTCCAGGTGAAGTGGAAATGGGTCCCGCTGGCGCGGGCGGGCGGTGTTCAGGCGAACCGGGATCGGCCTCATTGATACACATAGGGATCGACTATGTGTATTGCGCCGCGCTGCGCTTGCTCCATACACGCCGCCGGCTCTCCGAGGGCCGCTCGCCTCGGGGCCTCCTGCTCGGAGGGCGGCCAGGCGTCGTTCGCCACTCCCCGGCACCCCTGGCGTCTCCGACGGGCCGGGGAAGGTCGTTCCGCACTCCTTCCCCGACACCCCATCCTGCTCGCGCCCCGCGCGGCCAGGCAAGGGCACCCCTCTCCTGAACCTCTCCCTGTCTTGCATCGCACATGAACCGAACCGGGATGTTCTCTGGCGGGTACAGAGACCATCGTCTTCCTCCGTGTTGCGGCGTCTTCGTTGTGAGACGCCGCAACACGGAGACAACGTATGGCAGGTAGTTCGAGGGCGAGTGTGAACGGTGAAGGTCTTTCAAGAGACCTTGGTGCGGTCCAGGAATGGTGCCGCCATGTCCATTCAGAGGCGCCAACTTTCGACATCTGTGCCGTCGCGAAGATTTGCAGGAAATCGAGCGTTCTGCTCGTTCCTCACATTCCGAACGACCAGACCCCAATTTTCGAAGGCCCGATTCTCGAAACAGCCCGACGTGCCATTGAGGCACTGGGATACATGACCGAGATAGCGGGTCCGGCGACCGCTGGCGCAATGGTCTACCCGTGGCCGTTGACCGCGCATGAGCGAATGACGGCGATCAGATTGCTCGGGGATAAAGTGGAGTGATCGACCTCCAGGCCGCGGTTTTCGAAGTCGGTTTTTGATCCGAAACCGCCTTTGAAAGCCGCGGCCCGAATTCACAATGAAAGGCGTGCAACAGAGCGGACCGGAACATCCGCACATGACCTTTCGGACCGCAGGCTCTATCGCCGCGGTCCAACCGGCGCGTCCTCCTGCGCGCCGGTCTTGACGAGACAGGCACCGATTGTTCCGGACGACATCGGATCGTCCAGCGGTTGCTCAGGAGTTCTCTCATGCAACATCATCCGTTAACAATCGGCTCCAAGACCAACATTCCGCAATCCACCGCGGCGCGCCTGGTGAAGAGTTTTCTGGACCGGCACGGCCACGGCCTCGATGACCTGCTCCGGCGCTTCCCTGATATTACGGGCCCGGCATTTCGATCAGCGATCGAACGACATCTCGCACGCGGTGAGACGAAGGCCGGGCTGGCAATCTCGCTCGAGGAAGCATGCGATACGCTTCTGGCGCTACGCGACGAAGACTTTCGCGCGCTACCGGTGGACGCAGGAAAGCGTGTGAATGTTGATGCCGGGCTTCGCTGGTATGCAGCCCGTTTCCATGACCTCGCTAAGGCCGCCCGCGACATGTGAACGTTCTCAAGCCTGCGTCGCACGCTCCGGCGCGGGCTCTTTCGACCGATCCAGACCGCGGTCACATGGAGATATCGAACCCTGGACAAAATTTCGGCCGCCCGTTTTCGGGCGAGCCCACCTCCTCAGCGGGACCCGGAAAACCTTCCGGTGCGCCCTTAACTGAAGACCCTCTCGAGGAGCGCAGCATGACCAGACAGGAATGGGCAGTCATTCCCCTCAGACAGAAGGAAGCTGCGGCCGTAATCGGCCACAGCTACGGTCGCTTTTCCGCGGTTCTGCATGATCTGGAGGACGACGGCATCGTTACCTGTGCGTACCGCGGCACTCGGCGGGTCTTCTATCCGCAGCACATCCAGAACATCAAGGAAGCACTGGAATGCAGGACACCCCCAAAAAAACGCGCGGGAAAAACCGCGAAAAACGCAACCCGTGGGACCCGTACTGGGTCGAAAAAGCAGGCGACTGGGCCGTCGACTTCGTCATCAACGGACGACGTTATCGCCGCCGCCTTGGCATTGGCTCGGAAGAAATGAAGAGCCGTGCGAACGAAGAGGCAAAGCGCCTCTGGTCTCAAGCTTGGGATCAGATGAAGAATCCCAATGATGCTGAGGCGCCGGCGAAGACACCGTTTTGCCTGGCGGCCCTTCGCTATATGGAGCAGGGAAAAGAAAGGCGGTTCCTCGCGCGCATCATCGAGTATTTCGGTGAGGACATCATGATTGAGGATATCGACACGATGACGATCGCGGCCGCCGCATCTGAGCTTTACCCGCACGCGAAGCCGGAAACGGTCAAGCGTCAGCTGAAGACGCCAATCAGGGCGGTGATCAACTTCGCCCAGGGAACCGGGCGTGAGAAGGGCCACGACACCAAGAGGACCCGCTGGCTCACGCCCGAAGAAGTGGAGCGCATGCTCTTTTTCGCAAGCAATCCGGAAAGAGCCGGACTGCATGACCCGCACCTGAGGACGCTCCAGAAGATCGCGTTCATGCTCGGTGGCGGTGCTGGACCGGGCGAGACCTTCGCCGCGCAAGCTGAAAACTGGAATGCCGCCACCTCGGAATGGTGGCTGGACGGCACCAAGACCGCCTACCGGGCCCGTTTTGTCATACTCCCGCATCGGTCGATCGACCTGATGGGGGATCTCCCCGCAAGCGGTCCGGCCTTCTTGGCACCGGACGGGCAGCCCTACGTGGCTCGCCAGAATGGCGGCGGGCAGATGGCGGAGGCATTCGGAAAGATCCGCGACGCTGCCGGTTTGGGAAAGGACGTCGTGCCCTATACTCTGCGCCATACCTGGGCCACGTGGTTCTATGCACAAACCAAGGATTTCCGCCGCCTTGTCGATCTCGGTGGCTGGAACAAATCGGACACCGCGAACCGGTATTGCAAGGTCGCCCCGAAGGATCTCGGGAATCGCCCTCTCCAGCACGGGTGGGATTTTCGTGAGGATGTCGGAGGCCCCGTCAAATACGGCGAACTGGTGACCGTTCGCAAGTGATTTCAATTCGCCCGGGGGATGTCCTTCGGGCGATTGTCATTTCCTCGCCTGAGACGCATTGTCCACGGCATGTCAGATGAATTGCCCGCATATCCGGTCGGTCGCACCGTCGACATCCTTGCCGGCCTCGGACATCTCGAGCGGGCTGAGATATGCCAGATCATTGCTCTCCTCGAATGTGTCGATGGCCTCTTTCTCGCCAAGGGTGCCGTGGCAGGCGTGAGCGCCAGGCTCGGTCTCAAAAAAGATGCGGCCGCAGAACGCCTTCAGACTTTTCAGAATGACCTTGCAGGATCGCGTGCCTCAGATGCAGCCCTGCGCTTCCGCCTCTGGTCGCGGCTGAACGAGGCCATCGCTTTGCCGTCGGTACCTCCCCTCTCGGCGAAGTCCGCCACGCGATCGGCATCCGCCATAGCGGTTCGCGCCTCCGAGAGGTTGACGCCGTCGATCCGCGCCCGCCACCGGAAGGCCGTTCGCAAGGAGCCTGATGGCGGTATTGCCGGACTGGTTGGAGTGAGGGCCGCAGACTACTGGAAATCTGCAAAGGCTGCCGTCATTTCAGAGCCACCTCTGCCGTTTTTCCAGATCGTAGCCGAGGAGATGTTGGCGCTCCTCTCGAACGACGAGGTTGTCGAGGTCGCTGCGAAAGGAGCCGATCCCGAAATCGCTGAAGCTCTGCGGCAAGGACAGGCGCGAGCGCGCAATGCCATGGCCGCCGGCGGGGTCTGGATCGGCGGGGCGGCCGTCGTGGCCAACGCCGGTTTCTTGCCCTACATGCTGGCTGCACAGCTCAGCGCGATCATCCCGTTGGTCGGTGGTCCCACTCTGGTCTCGCTTCTGGCGACACTTATCAACCCCGTAACCGTCTTCGCGGGCGTTGCCGCGCTCGGATGGCTCGGAATGGGACGGGGTTCACGCGTGGTGCGCAGCCAGCTGGCTGCTCGCCTTGGGGTTCTCATGGCGGCACAAGGCAGCCAACACAGCGAGGCAGGTCTGGATCGGTTCATCGCCGACATGCGCAACCTGGACCGGGAACCCACCGGTTCGTTAGACTGGATGCCCTCGAAGGATCGCGCAGTCGTCCGCAACCGCATTGCCGCGCTCACTGGTCGCCTGCCCGGGCCACTACCGTCGCCAGCCGGGCGACCTCCAGAGCCTTGGTCGTCGAAGAAAATGACGACCGATCTCGCGGATGCCACGGCCGTGCTCGGGCTGACCGCTGGCGAGATGCTCTGGCACGCCGCCGCGCTTGACCCCGACGTCATGAAGGCCGCCGACTTCTCCCGCTCTGAAGACCTCGGTGATCCCATGGCCTTCGCCTGTCGCGCTTCTGACTTCCTGACCTCAGGCGCGGGATGGTCTCTGAGGGGATATACGGCCGAGCGACTGGTCATGGACAAGCTGATCGCTGACGGTCACGACGTCCGCCTCGCCGAGGTGACCAACACGCCCGGCCTGGACCTCATGGTCGACGGGATGCCCGCCCAGGTGAAATGCGGGACCTCGCTTTCGAACTTAACCGAGCATTTCGAGAAATACCCGGACATCCCGGTGATCGCCAATGCAAGTCTTGCCGAGGAGGCCATGGAAAGCGGGGCGCCTTGGGCACATCTCGTGACGACCATTCCGGGCTTCGAGATCGCGAATATCGAGGAGCAGGTCGCTGAGACACTCGGTCATGCCGTCGATCTGGCTGACCCGGACATCCTGCAGTTCGCGCTCTCCGTAGGTGTGCTGCGCGGGGGCATCGAGGTCGCTCGGGGGCGGATTCCAATTTCCGACCTTCCCGCCTGGCTCATTCTCGATGGCGCTTCGCGCGGCCTGCTCGTCTTTGCTGGTGGCAACGCCGGGGCCTGGTTCGGTCTGATCGCGATCGGTCCGGCCGGCGCGCTCATCCTCGGTCCCGCGATCGGCGCGGCGGCTCTTCTGGGAAACAACACGGTGAAGGGCTACGCCCAGAAACAACTCATGGCAGACTGGCACGAAGAGCTGCTGCGAGCCGCGAGGGCTCTTCATGGAAGTATTATCTCGGCCGTCGAGCGCCGTATCGTCCTTCTGGAAGACAGATCTCGCACCTTTGCCAGCAACGCATCACAATCCGATCTCGATGCCTGGTTGGCCATACGGGCCCAAGACGACTTGATCGCGACACTGGAAGACCGTGCCAGCCTCATCGCGTCTCGGCCGAAGGCCGAAGTCGATGCAATCCAGCTGCTGTTCAGTGCGCGTGAAATTGCGCCAATCGACGCTGACGTGTTGTCACGGATTCACGAAGTCGAACAGGCGATGGCCCGCAAGCCAGGTCTGAAGACTGTCATGATCGAAGCGGGGCTCCCCGCCAGAGACATGCTACGGTCGCGTCTGAAAGGGCGTTGGTTCAAGCGCAGAAAAACGGAAACGAGCGACGGCCGGCCGTAGACAGAGTTGGCAAGGATTTGTCAATTCCGGGCTTGCACGTATGGAAGCCGT
The DNA here is from genome assembly GCF_042679605.1 of Litorisediminicola beolgyonensis. Taxonomy (NCBI): domain Bacteria; kingdom Pseudomonadati; phylum Pseudomonadota; class Alphaproteobacteria; order Rhodobacterales; family Paracoccaceae; genus Litorisediminicola; species Litorisediminicola beolgyonensis. The sequence continues at coordinate 242 of NZ_JBHTMU010000017.1, read as the reverse complement.
TTATTTTCAGCGGCTTACAGTCCCTTAGCAGGGGAGCGCCTTCGACCACTCGGCCACGTCTCCGCCGACCCGTGTAAGGATCATGACGGGCGGAAACATGGGCAATTTCGCTGCCCTTGAGACGTCCAGTGCCGACCGTGCATTGCGCGCGACGCGGGGGTCGCAACTGAATAGCCCCGCGTCTCTTAGACGCCCTCGTGCCTCAGTTTCTGCTGCCGCTCGAACTCGAGGGGCGACAGCAT